>DAOPYU010000053.1:0-15399 GCA_035353095.1 Candidatus Sumerlaeota bacterium
TCACCCGGAGCGATGCGCCCAGGGGCAGCGGACTGGGAACCAGCAGCATTCTGGGCACCACGGTTCTGGCCTGCCTGAGACGGATGTTCGGCGCCCCACTCGACCTGGAAACCCTCTTCCGCCAGACCCTCTACCTCGAGCAACTGCTCACTTCCGGCGGAGGGTGGCAGGATCAGATCGGCGCGCTGGCGCCCGGCATCAAACTCGCTCGAGTGCCGGCCACTCCCTCGTTCGTTCTGCAACCCACCGTGGAACCCTTGGAATTGTCGTCCGACATTGTCGAGGAACTGAATCGGCGGCTGGTTCTGTTTTATGTCGGGAAACGGCGGGTGGCGTTCAATATGCTCCAGGAGATTGTCGGCGGTTATCTGGCGGGAGACACCCGGGTCCAGCACGCCCTGACCGCCCTCTACGATCTGGCATTCGAGATGCGAGAAGCCCTGCTGGTGGGCGATTTCGAGCGCTTCGGCGCCTTGATGACCCGGACCCGGCTGCTTTACCGTCTGATGTGTCCGGCCACGACTTCGGAAACCCTCGAAACCCTGTTTGCCGCAGCCTCCCCTTACACCTCGGGGGGCAAATGCGTCGGTGCGGGCGGAGGGGGCTTCATCATGATGGTCGCCCGGTCGGCGAACGACGCCCTGCGGGTTCGTGAGCAGCTGCGCATTTTCTCCTGGCGCGGACTGGGCGATTTCTATGATTTCGAGATTGATGAGAAGGGGCTCCATGAAACCGATGACTGAAGCATCGCCTCAGGATCTCCGCCATTCTTTTCGAACAGCCCTGCAATTCCCGATCCTCTCCGAATTCTTGAACACCATTTTCCTTTCCTCACTCCTCCTCGACAGGAGGGAAAACGGGAAAAGGAAATTTCTGAACACCCGTGGGCAACCCGTTTTTTCTTGTCTTTCCTCTCATCGGCACTGATACTTGAAAGAAGTGGGGAATCGGTGCGCCTCCCCCAGTCAGACAGTTCAGAACCGCATGACCGGTACCTGCCAATGCGCCTCAGGCTACTTTATTCAGTCCTCTTCTTCCTGCTTACCCTGACGTTTTCCGGCCAGGCAGAGGATCAGGCTGTGTCCACACCGGAAAATGGACTGGAAAGGCTTCCGGAGCGGATCGTCACGGCCGCCGTGATCGCCGATTATCCGCCTCTTTACTCGCTCAATCAGTTTCGAACGCCCGAGGGCTTTGCAATTGACGTCCTGAACCGGGTGGCCCTGAATGCTCGATTTGAAGTCCGCTACTACGTGGTCGAGAACTGGGAGGAAGCGATCGAAGCGATCCGGTCGGGGAAAGCGGATCTCATTCCCGGCATCAGCATTACAGACAAACTCAAGAACGAATTCCTGTTCTCAAAAGAGTTTGAGACAGTCCCCATTTCCTGTTTCGTCCGGGCCGAAAACTACGCCATCGAAAGCGCCGCGGACTTGCCTGGGCACCGCGTGGGCATTCTGGCCGACGATGCGCTCACCCTGGACATTGAAAATGGGCAAGCCATAAACCCGGAATCGTTTCCCAACATAGACATGGCGCTGGGCCAACTGGTCCTGGGGGATCTGGACGCGTTTATCTTTCCCGAGCGGATCCTGCACTACAAGCTGCGCCAGAAGGGAATCAACGATCTCGTAAAAGTGACCGGTCCTCCCCTGCTGGAACAGAAGCGAGCCTTTCTTTTCACCAAAGAAAACCAGGAGCTGCTCGACCAGATCAATCCGATTCTGTCGGAATATGTCCAGTCGAACGTGTATGTTCAGGACTTCCAGAAATGGTATGGAAAACCCCAACTGTTCTGGACGGCCAGGCGTATTTTCTTCATCATGAGCGCCATTCTGGCGCTGAGTCTCACCTCCTCTTTTCTTTGGCGTTATTATCAGGTCAAATCGCTCAACCGAAAAATGGCTCACACCATACGTGACCGCGATACGGCGGAAAAAGAACTGGCCAAGGCGCGCGCCCTGCTCGAGTCCGCCATCGAACAGACCCCCGTGGGAATTCTCATCGCCGACGCCCCCAGTTGTCAGATCCGTTACATCAACCGAGAAGCGTCCCGCATCTACGACCTGCTTCCGACCGAGAATCCCTTTCCCCTGCTGGACAACCCCCGAAACTCGCCTTGGTCCTTCTTTTTCCCAGACGGGACTCCCTGCCCATTTGAAGAGACCCCGCTGGTCCGGACCATTTTCAGAGGGAAAACCACCCGCGACCTGGAACTCGTGCTGCGGCGACGCGACGGTTCGGAACGCCGCATCCTGGTCAATGCCTCCCCCATTCGAGACCGGGATGCGGCCATCACTGCCGGTATCATCGTGTTTCCGGACATTACCGACCGAGTTCAGGCCGAGCAGGAACGCCTGGAATTGCAGAGTAAAATCCAGCACACTCAGAAACTCGAGAGTCTGGGAGTGCTGGCCGGCGGGATCGCGCACGATTTCAACAACCTGCTCATGGCCATCCTGGGCAACGTCAACATGGCCCTTCAGGAAATCGACAACTTCTCACCCCTTGGGGAATACCTGGAAGACATCGAAATGGCGTCGCATCGAGCCGCCGATCTCTGTCGGCAGATGCTGGCCTATTCCGGACAGGGACAGTTTATCATCTCGAAAATCAACCTGACCGCGCTGGTCCGCGAGATGGTCCACATTCTCGAAGTCTCCGTCTCGAAACGCGCCCTGCTCCAGTACGATTTTGCGGAAAGTCTTCCGCCGGTCTGTGCGGATGCCACCCAGATGCGCCAGATCATTATGAACCTGATTGTCAATGCGTCGGAAGCCCTGGGGGACCAGAACGGCGTCATCCGGATCTCCACCGATGTGATGCACTGCGACGCGACTTACCTGTGTCAAAGCCGTATCGAGGAAGATCTGCCCGAGGGACGCTATGTGTACCTGGAAGTGACGGACAACGGATGCGGCATGGACGAAAAGGTTCAGAACCGGATATTTGAGCCATTTTTCACAACCAAGTTCACTGGACGGGGACTGGGAATGGCGGCCGTTCTGGGTATCGTCCGTGGCCATCGGGGCGCATTGCGCATCAACAGTCAACCCGGTCAGGGTTCCACCTTCCGTGTGTTGTTCCCTGCGGTGGAAGGTCCTGCGGACTTCGATCATCCCAAATCAAAACACCAGCCCCCCCGAAAATGGAACGGATCGGGAACCATCCTCGTGGTGGACGACGAGACCTCGGTTCGAAACACAACCCGTAAGATGCTCGAGCGGGCGGGCTTCCAGGTCCTTCAGGCCAGTAACGGTCTGGAAGCGCTTGATCTGTACCGCCAGCATTCCGAAAAGATCCGCTGCGTGGTTCTGGACCTGACCATGCCGGAACTGGGGGGACACGAAACCTTCCTCGAGATGCGCAAGATCTCACCCACCGCCCAGATTCTGCTCTCCAGCGGATACAATGAACAAAACGTCACGGAAGGCTTTCTGGGCCAAGGTCTGGCCGGCTTCATCCAGAAACCCTACACCGCCGAAATACTGCTGGACAAATTGCGAGAAATCCTGGAACCCACGCCCGACAATGCGACACCCGACTCGCGACAACCCGCCGGTCCCCTGGAAGCGGAGCGAATTTCCTCGTGATGTTTTCCCGATAGAAGGAGTTCCCCTCCTGTCGGGAAACCCTTTTTCCGCTTCCTCAAGTACGACCTCCAACCTCGCGATAATCGCTGGGCGAGCACCCGAAATGCTTCCGGAAAACCGTCGCGAAATACTGACTGGAAGCGAATCCGACGGCAAAGGCGATTTCCGACACGGTCAGATTCTTCCGGCTCTTCAGCATGCCTGCCGCCAGTTCCAGCCGATATTGGGTCAAAAACTGCACCGGGGTCAGATTGGTCACCTTCTTGCACAAATTGCCGAAATGCGTCACCCCGAGGTCGCACCTCTCGGCCATGCTTTCCAGGGTCCACGGCTCGGCCAGGCTCTCGGGATTGCGGCACAGGTCTTCCAGAAAGAGTTCCACCGTCCGCCTGGAACTCGACAATCCCGGATTCAACCCCACATGATGGCTGCGCAGCATTTCCAGCAGGAGAAACAGCAGTTCATTGAGATAAACCGTCATCCTTGAAATATTCGGGTTGGCGCCACTGCTCTCGAGCGCCCCCGAAATTTCGCGGAAACAGGCCCCGAGGGACTCGGAGACCTGCCAGACCGGCTGTTCATTCTGACTCAGGAGTGTGGTCAGTTCCTTCACATCCTCCCGGGTCAGAACCACCCAGGAAGGCCACTGCCACGTCTGATGCGGACGGCGAACCCCGACATCCAGAATCAGCCAGTGGAGCCGCCCCACCCCGATATGGGGATCCCCCACCCGGTGCGGTTGCCAGGGCCGCGTGATGGTCATGTCCCCCGGATTCAACATCCATTTCTCTCGCTCAAGGGCAAAAGCCACCCGACCCGTTTCCAGGTAGGTGATCTCAATCCCCTCATTCCGATGCCAATCGAGTCCCCAGTTCTGACGGCCCCGTGCATCCCAAAACCCCACACTGCTGAGCCCCGGCAGATGCCGGGCGCTCAGGCGCCACCCCGGATACCCCCCCCGTGCCAGCGCCACCAGCCGTACCTGCCCCGCCTCGGCCGCACGCACCAGCGCCTCGCAACGATCCGCCTCGAACTTGTGATCCTGTTCCTGATAAATCAACGGCCACTTGCTCATGACATCACTCCCGCTTCAGACCCGCTTACGCCACTCAACTACTCATAAGCCACCCCCGCCCGAAATGCACGAAAAAGAAACACGGCATGAAGTTTTCATCCATGTTCAATATTTCACACACGGTAAGAGCCCGATCCGCTGAAAAATAATGGACGAGAAAGGACTTTACGTCCCAGCACCTGCGCCGTATGCTCAAACTCGAAACAGGGAGTTTGATTCCAGACTGAAAATCGGCAGAGTGACCCAGACAGACACACAATAAGACCGAACAGTTTTCAGACACCCGTTGAACCCAGTCATCATCACAAGGAGATTGAAAATGGGCCGAATCTTTCTGGGCGTGAACATGGAATTCGTCCGCCATGAGGACAAGTGCTTTGAATGGGGCGTCGAAAAAGCGGCTGAGATCGGATTCGATTATGTGGAACCGATGCTGCACTGGGGACGCGAACTCCTGAGCGAAGCGGGATACTTCCACAGTGTCTCGATGCTCGACGATCCGCTCCGGGTCCGGCGTTGTTGTGAAAAGGCCGGTATCGGGATTTCCGGATTTTCGGCTCACACCCCCCTCTGCAAACCGGAAATCAGCGTCGAGTACCTGAAACAGGCCATCCGGTTTGCCGCGGAATGCGGCACAAACGTCGTCAACACGGATGAAGGCCCCAAGCCCGCCTGGACCACCGAGGAAGAAGACCACGTCCTCATGCGTTACACCCTGCAGGAAGCCGCCAGGGTCGCGGAGCCCCGGGGCATTCTGCTGGGTATCGAACCTCACCAGCAGTATAGCAAAACCCCCGACGGTCTCGACCGCATCTGCAATCTGGTCAACTCCCCCGCCATCGGTGTCAACTTCGATACGGGCAACAGTTACCTCTCGGGGGAAGATCCCGCCGTCTGGCTGCAACGCGTGGCTCCGCGGCTGGTCCACCTCCACGCGAAAGACATCTCCATCCGCCAATCGGAAGCGGAGCGCGGCAAAGTAACCGGAACCCCCGTAGGCTGCGCCTGCGGCGACGGGGTTATTGACTGGGCCAGAATGATCGAGATCGTGCGCACTCAAACCCCGCGCGACATCGTCTTTTCTGTCGAATGTGGAACGGTGGATCAGGCCGCCCGAAGTTTCGAGCACCTGAAACGACTTCTCGGAAATTGAGACAAACCGGTTGAACATCCAAGAGAATCCCCCCCTCACGAAGGCCTCCTTCGTGAGGGGGGGATCGGCTGTACCCACTGCCTGCTTTCTCCCTTAAATCATAATCGGACGACGCGACACCCGCAACAGGACTCCCTGTTCCAGGTCGCGCCCGAAAAGACTCTCCAGAATCAGGAGCGGGCTCAACGTCACTCCGTTTTCAGATTTGATTGACAGGGCCACCCCCGCCTCGAAGTCCGCCCCAGGGTTCCAGAGCGAAAAACCGCGAACGAACGCCCGAGCGTCGCGCTGCTGAAGTTTTCCCTTTCGCAACAACTCGATCGGCCAGGTCTCACTCGCCAGGAACCGCTGAACCGCCGCAGCCAGTTCCAGGGGATCGGTCGGCAACACGGACGCGGCCTCCCCCATCCGGCGCCAGGCGATTTCGTATCCATACTCCCCGATGCTCTGCTGGAGCGAATCACTCTGCATCGGCGCTTCCTCGATCCCGCACCACTCCAGACCCGCCACTCGGGTGACACGGCACAACTTCTGCAGGCACGTCTTCAGTTCCACCCGTTCGGTCAGATAGACATCCGCCAGTTCGCCCTGTCCCTCTATTCCCAGCGGAAGAGGCGGAGACAGACTGATGCGCGGTTGCGGGTTGAACCCCTGCGAGTAAGCCACGGGCAGTTCGCTCATCCGCACCAGCCGATGGATCACCTCCGCCAGGTCCAGATGCGAGATGAACCGCAACGCCCCCCGTTTGGAGAAACGCAGCCGTACCCGCATGACAGGCGTCTCGGTCTCGGATGTCCCTTTTCCCGGAACACGCTTTACCGATTCCGGAAGCGGTTCCACCTCCTTCAGACCGACCGCATCCGAAGCCAGAACGTGTTGTTTGGGAGGCTTGCAGGCCGCACACCCCGCGCACGCCTCGCGCACACAGTCCGGGGTGATCCGCTCGATTCGGGAGAAATCGCGCTGCTTCTCCAAAAACGCCCCCCCTGCCGCGCTGTTCAGGTGCGCATACGGGAAAACCTCATCGTCCGGACGCTCGCGCCGGGCGTACCACGCCGGGTCCAGTCCACACGTCTCGAACGCCTTCCACCAGACCTGTGGTTGGAACAATTCGCTCCACGCGTCAAACCGACAGCCGTTGCGCCACGCCTCCAGAAGGACTTTCCCCAGCCGCCGGTCCCCGCGGGCAAATACGGCTTCGAGAATGCTCGAATCCACCGGCGAAGTCTTGAACGCCACGGCCTTCTGAGGCAGGCAGTTACGCACATACCGCAAGCGGCGCTGGATCTCGGCCAAGTCAATCTGCCCCGCCCACTGGAACGGCGTATGCGCCTTCGGCACAAAAGGGGACAGCGTCACATTCAGCGTCAAACCCCGCACCCGTTGATTCCGCGCACATTCCAGAGCGCCCTGCACAATGCGCACAATCCCATCCAGATCCTCATCGGTCTCGCCCGGCAGACCGATCATGAAATACATCTTGAGCGTCTTCCACCCGGCGCGCAGCACATCGCTGATAATTGCCAGAAACTGCGCCTCGTCCAGCGGCTTGTTGATAATCCGGCGCAACCGCTCCGACCCGGCCTCAGGAGCAAACGTGAAGGACGACTTGCGCACCGACGAAATCTCGGCCGCCAGCGCCACATCGAACGAACTGATGCGCAACGACGGCAGGGACACGGACACCTGCCGCTTCCCGAGATCCCGGTTCAGCGTCCGCACCAGCGGCACGATCTCGGAATAATCCGCCGTGCTCAGGCTCAGCAGCGTCACACAGTCGTCGCCCGTCTGTTCCAGCGAACGGTTCACGATCTCGCGCACCTGTTCGATGGAACGCTCGCGGACCGGACGCGTCAGGACCCCGGCCTGACAGAAACGGCACCCGTTCACACACCCGCGCCGAATCTCGACCACCGTACGATTCTGAACCGTGCGGATCAACGGCGTGACGGGAGACACCGACCCGAGAGTTTGCGAGATGTCATAGATCCGGGGTTCCACACACGACGGCGTTCCCTCGTCCACCGGCGTGATGGACTTCACCGCTCCGTCCTCCCGATAGGCAACCTGATAGAACGCGGGAACATAAATACCCGGAATCCCGGCCAGAGTCCGCAACAGCCGCCCGCGTTCCCAACCCTCTTCGCGCGCCTGGGCCACCACCTCCAGCAGATCGAGGAGCACCTCCTCGCCGTCGCCCAACACAAACGCATCAAAAAAATCCGCCAGCGGTTCGGGCGAGTACGCCTCGGCTCCCCCCCCGATCACCAGGGGAAAGCACGACTCGCGCTCAGACGCCAACAGCGGGATTCCCGCCAAGTCGAGCATCTCGAGAATATTCGTATAACCCAGTTCGTGCTGGAGGGTGAAACCGATCACCTCGACAGATCCCAGAGGGCGGTAGGTTTCGAGGGTTGTCAGGGGCAATCCGGCCCGACGCAGAGCCTCCGCATAATCGGGCCAGGGCGTATAGACCCGTTCGGCCGCAAAATCCGCCCGCGCGTTCACAATCTCATAGAGCAGACGGAAGCCATGGTACGACATCCCCACATCATAGAGATCCGGAAACGCCAGCGCGATCGTGGCCCGGACCCGGGCCGGGTCCTTGGCGACCGCGTTCATCTCGCCTCCCACATAGCGACCCGGTTTTTCGACCGACGCCAGAAGGCACTCATACTCGGGCGGGAGAGACGACCTCCCCTCCGTTCCCTGTGGCGCCACACACCCGACTTCCGGGCTGTCCAGGACTCGATTACCCGTATTTCTGCCGCTATGTTCCCCTGTCAAATCCATCACCAATCGGGTTTCCTCCCCGCCTTACATTCGCTTCTGTCCAGAAAGAACCGGTCTCCGGGCACTCACCCGGACGGTTCAACTCTCTATTTTTATCTTCACAAACGGAAAGTGGCAACCTAGAATCATAGAAGATCGTGGATTGGGATTCCAAACACATCCTTTTTTTTGAAAGAACAGCCTGAAATGCCCCCCAAAACCCCAAAATTCCCGATAGACCGCGTGACAAAAATTCTGCGCGAGGAAACGGCGCACATGCAGGTGCCTATCGTGACCGAATACGCCCGCAACCAGCGAAACCCGTTTCAGGTTCTGGTCAGCACGATCCTGAGCCTTCGAACCAAGGATGCCTGTACTGCCGAGGCCTCGCGACGGCTCTTCGAGCGCGCTCAAACACCTCAGGAACTGCTCGAACTCGATGTGGAAACCATCGTCGGCCTGATCTATCCGGTCGGATTCTACAAAACAAAAGCCCAGACCCTCCACGACGTCTGTCAGACCCTCATCGAGCGCTTTGGGGGACAAGTCCCCAACACGCTCGACGAACTGCTCTCACTCAAGGGAGTGGGACGCAAAACGGCCAATCTGGTCCTGACACAGGGCTATGGACTACCCGGCATTTGCGTGGACACCCACGTCCACCGCATCACCAACCGGTGGGGCTACGTCCACACGAAATCGCCGGAGGAGACCGAAATGGTCTTACGCCAGATCCTGCCACCGCGTTACTGGATCGAAATCAACGACTGGCTCGTGGCCTACGGCCAGAATCTCTGCAAACCCGTCTCCCCGTGGTGCAGCCGGTGCCGTATCCGCCCCGACTGCCGGCAGGTCGGCGTCGAACGGTCGAGATAGGAACAGATCCCCTTCAGAAAATCAATCGCGTTCCAGCCGGTCGCGCTTGGGCACCAGAGCGGCAGGACCGCTGCGAGAAGGCCGCGACGGATAAGCCACGCGGTGGTGGAAACGCCCCAGCAGCGTCTTGATGAACGACTCGCGAATCACATGCAGATCGCGCAGGGTCAGATCGCACTCGTCAAACTGGCCATCGGCAAACTTGTCCGTCACAATCTTGTGGACGCACATGCGCAGTTCGTCCTCGTTGACCGAGAGCGACGTGAAACGGCTCGTGGCGGTCGCCTCCACCGCGTCGGCCAGCATGACGATCGCCGTCTCGATCATCTGCGGCTTGGGCCCCGGATACCGGAAGTCGCTCTCGCGCACCGGGTCCATGCTGCGCGAGTTCTCGAACCGTTTGAGCGCCTCGACGTAGAAAAAGGCAATGATCGTGGTGCCATGATGCTGGGGGATGAAGTCCACCACCCGCTCGGGCAGTTTGTACTTGCGCGCCAGCTCGATCCCTCCCTTGACATGGTTCTTGATAATCATGGCGCTCATGTGGGGGGACAGTTTGCTGTGCAGGCTCCGCTCTTCGAGCGTGATGGCGTTCTCCCCCGCGTATTTGGGCTTCAGGATCTTGCCCACATCGTGAAAATACGACCCGGCTCGCACCAGCAGGGAATTGGCCCCGATCGCCTTGGCCGCGGCCTCACTCAATTTGCAGACATTCAACGAGTGCTGAAACGACCCGGCCGCCTTCTCTTCGAGTTCCTTCAGGAGCGGATGGTCCAGACCGGTCAATTCCAGAAGCCCGATGTCCGTCACTACCCCGAACAGGCGCTCGAACACCACCAGCGTCGGCATGGTCACCACCCCGCAGAAAACCCCGTTGACCAGCCCCCAACCCGCCAGATCCCACCGAACCAGTTGAGAATTGTTTACAATTCCCCAACCCGACGAATCCCATTGAATCGCCAGAGGATCGTCCATGAGATGCGCCAGCACAATCATGACCGTATTGACCAATCCCACATAGAACCCGACCTTCAACACCTCCTGGCGCGCCTGAGCCGTCCGCAGGACTGTCACCGACATATAGCCCCCGAAAAGGGAAACCAGCAGCACCCGGAAATCCAGACCGGTCAGCACACCAAAAGCCAGACAGCCCGCCGTCACCAGCAGGACAGCCGAACGGGCATCGAACAGAATCACCGCCAGCATGCCGATCATTGCGGACGGAAACGCGTAACCCGCCACGTCCGGAAACCGGTCCGCGTCCACCACCCGCAACGCCAGATGACCAAACAGAAGCGCCAGCAAGACCGGCAGGGCCACCTGCAAGACCGTGCCGGTGTTGAAGATCAACTCCGGACGAAACTGGCGGATGTAATAACAGACCAGCGCCAGAAGAACCAGCATGAACAGCGCGATCGCCCCGAAACGGCGGATGTTCAAGTGTTCGATCTCTTTGTACATCGCCCGAATCAGTTCTTCCTGTCCCTCACTGATTACATTCCCCCCCTCCACCAAGATCTGACCGACCTTGAAGGATTTTCGAGGCGGATCAGAATACAACTTCTCGATATTCCGCTTCATCTGCCGCTCGGTTTCATCCGGCTGAAACTTGATGTTGGGCTCGACATACGCCTGACACAACAGAATCAACAACTGCTGCTTTTCCCGATCCAGAACCTTGTCGACCTCTTTCTGATGGGCAAAATAGGTCGTCAGATACTGTTCGACTCCGTTCACATCAATCAGGTTTTCGAGTCGTATCGAAATGTCTTCCGGAACGGAATCCACGACCACCCGCTTCAGTTCGTAACGACTTCGATAAAGTTTCAAATCATCCACAACCGTTTCAAGAGGTTTTTTCAACCCATCTGAAAGCGTTTTGAGAAATAAATCATCTCCACAATACCGAAAAACCAGAGAAGCCACCACATCCGGAGCGTGAAACACAATTTTCTGTTCATCACTCGCCCAAGTCAACAAAGCCCGGGACTTATTGGACGATAAGACCGTCGCATCCGCCTGAATCGTCCTCGCTTTCTCAAAGATATCCAAGATGCGTTTCGTCATCCGCTCCGTCACCTTGGCGTCATACGTATAAAAAAACTGCTTTTTCTCCTCACGCAGTTCTTTTGCCGTACTCTCCAGTGCTTTCTCATCCACCACACTGAAAACGATTCTGGAAACGATCCGCTGTCGTGCAATCTGTCCCTGCTCCCATTCGACCCGATCCGGAACAATCCCCGGATTCACCAGGACCAGACTCGACAGGAAAACCATCGCCAGAGCCACCCAGCGTCCCACCCGTCCCACCAGAAACTTCGTGCGGCTTCCCATCACCTGGGACTCGCGCGGCTTGTTCTCCCGACGGAAGATATTGTCCGTTCCGACCCCGGGCACACCCTTCCCCGTTCCTCCACGCGACTCGGTGGAAGCGGCAGAACCGGATGGACGGTCTTTTCGGTTACCCCATATCCCCAATTTCGACTCCTTCAAACGGCAGAACACCCGGACACATTCCCGCCGGGGACCTTAACAAACCAACGCTCCTCGCTCCCGCCGCTAACGCCCTCCCCCCAGATGGAAAAACGCCCGAAAGAGACCGTTACGCCCCCTTCGAGCCATGGGATTCATACGCCCGCACAATCCGCTGAACCAGATCGTGGCGCACCACATCATGGTTCTCCAGAAAGACATACGCGATTCCCTTGATGTTTTTCAATACTTTTTGAACGTGAACCAGACCGGACTGCGTGTCGGCGGGCAGGTCCACCTGCGTCACGTCCCCGGTCACCACCGCCTTGGAATTCACCCCCAGGCGCGTCAGAAACATCTTCATCTGCGCCATCGTCGTGTTCTGCCCCTCGTCCAGAATCACGAACGCGTCGTTCAGCGTCCGTCCCCGCATGAAGGCCAGCGGGGCGATCTCGATCACCCCGGTCTCCAGATACTGCTTCACCCGCTCGGGTTCCATCATGTCGTACAGCGCGTCGTAGAGCGGACGCACAAACGGGTCGAACTTGGCCGCAATGTCCCCCGGCAGAAACCCCAGCCGCTCGCCCGCTTCCACCGCCGGACGCACCAGGATAATCCGCCGGACCAGCCCTTCGGTCAGATTCCACACCGCCAGCGCCACGGCCAGATACGTCTTGCCCGTCCCCGCCGGACCGATCGCGAAGACAATATCGTTCTGCCGCACGGCGTCCACATACACCTTCTGCCCCGGCGTCATGGGCCGCAGGTGGCGCGAACGGTTCGGAACCGGAATCCGGTCCAGCAGAACCTGCGAGAGGGTCGGCAGCGCCGCATCCTCCGCCGTCGCAGCCGTCGAGCGCAAGGCCATCTGGACTTCCTGATTCGACAAAGACCGGCCCGTGCTGCGCTGAACCATCAACAGATCCTCGAGTACCCCCGAGGCTCGTTCGACCACCGCCGGTTCGCCCGAAATGACAATCTCATTGCCCCGCACCCGGATCGTGGCTTCGAGACCCGCTTGAAGCATCCGGATCTTGTGATCGTTGCGGCCACAAAACGCCAGCAGTTCACTCGGGTCCAGAATCAGCGTCTTTTCCGTTGTCGCACTCAACTTGGCTCCTCAAAACGCCAGAATGCAAGAAAGGGAAATCCCTCATATCCACCGTTCTTATACCAAGAACCCCCGGAGGGGACAAGATTATTGCGTCCGGTCAAACCCGAAAGAATCGGATGGATTTCCTTTCCGGACCCGATCGGACTTTCCGGACTCCGTCCCTCCCCGTTCTATCCAGGCCTCCAAGACCGCAACCGCCGAACCCTCCGGCACAAACGCAAAACGGGCACACGGAACAGATTCGACCGCCTGCTGCGCCACATCCAACACCCCGGAAAGCGAATCCTCATCCCACGACGGCAGAAACGCATGACTGAGCAACCCCGTCAGGGTGTCCCCCCCGGACAGGACTTCCCGTTCATTCTCCAGACCGTGCTCCAGAAAGAAAATCCCCCCCAGCTGCGCCGAACGATTCGCATACAATCCAGAAGAACCCGGCCAGGGCGTGCCACACACCCGGATTGTCCCCGTTTCATCGCGCCACATCAGGTGGCTTTCATCCCCCAGGACCCGTCCCCGGCCCGATGCCTGCCACAACCCGGCCAGCGTACTCTTCCCGGCGCCGGACCGCCCGGCGAACAGCCAGGCCCGTCCCCCATATTCCACACAGGCCGAATGCACCAGCAGGGTCCGCCCCACTCGCGTCAGCAGCAACGCCGCCACTTCCGAAAACGTGTAGGCGAAGGGACACTGGGGACGGTCGTCCTGCTCCGAGACCCCCAAACGCCCGGTTCCCCCGTCCAACCCGAACTCCGCGCGGCGCAACACCCGATCACTTCCGAAAGGAATGGCCTTGATGGCTGTTGCCCAGTCTCCTTCAAGAAAGACTTCCCACCCCGTGCGATGCACAAACACGGGATCGCCCTGGGGCCTCGGTAAAGAAACCGCGCTTTTCACTTCCAGTTCCAGAGAGGGTGTCCCTTCTTCAGAATCGGCAAAATCGGCAAGCGCCCCCGCCTGATCCAACGACTCGGCCAGAACAAGCCCCTCCGACATGCTATGCGCCTGCAATCGCAACGGCCCGATCCGACACGCCACACACCCGGCTATCCGAAGGCCCTCCTCCTGCGCCGTCATGTCGCAAACTCCCCGGCACAGATCGCCCCGTTCCGATATCCGACCGCCAATATCCCAGACTGAAAAAAACGGAAAAGAACAGGAAAAGAATCGTTCATCGCGGATACGCGCAACCCGAGTGCTCGCTGTCGTGGTTGTGTCCCGTACAATGGCTTCCCCCCTCCCCGTACTGCCACCCCAAGTGCTCGCGCGTGGTCCGCACCACCACCCGCCGCACACAGGGCCGCTCATAGAGAGGCCGTTCGCTCATTCGGTCTGTACCCTGATCGTCCGTCATATTTTCACTCGAACCTGCGTCTCGAATCTTCGACATTTCATCTGTACGAAACAACACCCTCCCGCAATATATCAGGCGTTCGGGCAATTGGCCGGCGTGTCGTGGTAATGCCAGGTGCAATGCGACTGCGCGTCCTGCTTGCCGGAAGCCAGCCGGGTCGTCTCGACCCGCACCCGCACCACACTGGGCGGCACATAGAGGAATCTTTCTTCTTCGCAATCGGTTCTCTTCCGATGCGATTCCGGGCATTGCAGTTCATCTGGAAAATCGGCCGCCTTAACCATACCCCACCACTCCTCCGGGGAGAAACCGCCTCATGGCGTACAGGGATTGATTCCCGTATCGTGGTCATGAACCGTACAAAAAGTATCCGCGTCGCGCTGCCCCAGCGTCAGACGCGCCGTCTCCACCCGCACCCGTACAACCCGCGGGGGCGCATAGAAAACGCCCTTGGGTCCGACTTCTTCAGACCCGGCCGTTTTCGCCCCTCTTCCGGTTATTTCTTCAAAGCGTTCCATCGCCCCCCGCTCCCACACCCGCCTCTTCCGCCAGCCGATGCACCGCCCGTGCCCGCGCACACTGAACCGGCGCCACACGCTCCATCGAACCCGTCTCGAGGCGGTTGCGCCCCGCGCACGGCATACAGTATTTCAGATCCGGACACGTAACGCAAGCCGAACGCACCATCCGCTCACGCTCGATCAACTCCACAAGAAGAGTATCCCACCCTTCTTGAAACGAGCCCTTTCGCAACGAATACGACGGTTCGCGCAACAACATACACAAACACAGGTCGCCAAACGGTCCAATGTGAAACGTCCAGGAACCCGCCACACACACCACCACCTTATCCGCCCGCTTCAGAACCCGTCCCTGCGCCGCCTCCCAGTCGCGCCGCTGCTTCCCCCACACCTCCCGGTGGAGTGGAGAGTCGAGCACCCGGCGGACCCCCTCCTCCGGGGAAAACGCGTGCCGGAACGGTTCCGGGTT
>DAOPYU010000054.1:0-15369 GCA_035353095.1 Candidatus Sumerlaeota bacterium
AGCGCTGAAGCGCTGGGCTATTGTCAGAAGTCCCTGACGGGACTTGGGTCTGGAACAGGCCGGACTCCTTGCCATAATGAAGATTCTTTCTGGCAAGGGCTATAAACGGCCAGACTCCTCTCTCTATTCCCGTTTCTATTCTCATTCGCTGAAAACAGTCGTTGAACGTCCCATCCACGGCTTTCCACTCAGGCGGCGAGGACGCCCACCCTCCATGAAACGCCCATTTCCAGGGGAGAAAGCGGTTCCTGGGAGCGATGATCTCCCGATTGGCGCAGTCCGATACTACTCCCCCCCCGAGGGGGGCGACCCAAAGACATTCTGCCTCATCACGCAAGAACAAAAAACTCGTTTTCGGTCCTCAACGACGGTTCACTGATCTACGGTCCGGAACGCCTGCATGTCGCTGATCTGCTCGTCGGTCTTGTAGCCGTTGGCCCGGACTTTCCAGAAGTAGGTGGTTCCGGGTTTCAGGTCCAGTTGCGCCTCGTTTGCTGACAGATCCGTCAGGAACGGATCTTCGGGGGTGTCGTCCCCCATTTCCCAGAGATACAGGTCATACGTGCAGTCGGTTTCGGAGGCGATCCAGGTCAGAACCGGGTTAATCGGAACGTCTTTGGCCGACTCGGGCGGGTAGATCTGAGTCGGCATGACGACCCAGCGGCGTCTGGATTCGGCCTGCACGGCTTCGGCCAGGTCCGCTTTCCCCTGATGCTGGTAGATCTGAATCAGATTCTTTGTCAGGTCGGAATGGGGATTGTAACGAAAGGCTTTCACGCCTTCCTCGAGGAGTTGGGTCGCGCGGTCCAGGTTCTGGTGCCTGGCCTCCCAGGAAACGAGCATCAGGCGGGCCACCTGATCGGTGGGGTGCAGGGCCAGCGCCTGCGAAGCGAAGAAACGCATCGGATCCGTGAGACCGAATTCAGTCGCCAACAGCATGTACTTGTGGAACAGCACATGGCGGGTGTTCGGATCGAACTGCATGACGGGAACCGTGTTTTCCATCAGATTGTTCAATTCTTTTTCGAAAATCCGGCGATTGGTTTCGTAAGTCTGTGTTTCCTTCTGGCGTTCCGCCAAAGGTTTGTTCTGGACCGCCGCGTATTCTTTTTTGACATTCCGGAGACCGTTTGCCACGGCTTCGGTCACCCAGAACGCATGATCCCCCCGCAGGGTATAACCCACCACGATCGAGAATCCGATCAGGTACAGACCGATGGCCAGACGCCCCAGCACGACCGCGCCCCGGGGCGCCAGCCAGCGCGCCAGCGGCTTTTCGTCCCCCTGGCTGTTCAAGATGGCCACTGTCGCGCCGATCCAGAGGAGGGTACTGACTTTCTCGGACATGAACTCGACCCCCTGCGCCACGGCAATCCCCACCATGGACATCCCCGCAGCCAGCAACAGGGCGTTGCGCCGTCCGCGCCACCCCAGCCAGATGGCGTAGAGGGTGGTGGCGAGAAACAACAGGACGCCCGGAACGCCCAGGTCCAGATAAGCCTGGAGGTAATCGTTGTGGACTTCCCAGTTCAAGGTTTTGACTCGGGCGTCCAACGAATAGGGGGTGAGAACTATCGGAAAGTTCCCGAATCCACACCCGAGGACGGGATTGGTGATGCCCAGAGTCACCCGCCAGAGGGACAAACGGTTACCCGGGTCCATGATCGTCTCGATATTTTCGGTCTTATGGCTGATCTGTTCCACATCCCGCGAAGAAGGTTTGACCACGGGCAACAGGCACAGGCCGATCAGCAGAACCACGCCAAAGGGAATCAGGCGGACCCGATGGGCCAGAAGTTTACGATGGCCACCCGCTGCCAGAAAGAAGGTCCCGGCGACCAGTGCACCCGCCCAGGCCGACCGGGTCCGGGCCAGCAGGACAAACAGGCCCACCAGGAGCAGGGTGGCCAGGGGCAACAGCGCGTCCCGCCAGGTACGGCTTTTGAAATAGCGCCAACCGACATAGGGAATAACAACCAGCAGGTAGATACTGGCATAGTTGCGGTGACCCAGAGAACTGCGCGGGTTGGCGGTACCGGGAAATGTTTCCTTGAGCCACTTGTAAAGCCCCGGCAGGTGCCTTTCCGGCACGGCATATTGCAGAATGCCCAGGAGGGCCACACAGAAGATGATGCCGCAACAGATATCCCAGAAAACCCGCGATTCCCAGAAGCGGACCCGCCGGGCAAACAGATAGGCACACGTGGGCAGTAATAATGCCAGCAGGCGCTCGAACCCCACCCGGGGTTGTGCGGACCAGGTGAAGGACAAAACGATCCACGCCAGGTAGGCCAGCCACAGTCCTCCCAGCCGGGTCAGTTCGATGCCGGGACGATCGGAACGCAGCGGCAGGATAAAAAGAAACCCCAACCCGAGCGACAGCGAGGCCCAGAGGCTTTTCGGCAGGTAGTTGCTCGAAATGGATTCCTTGTAAACGGCGAAGACGGTGAAGCAGGCCAGGAGCCAGAAGACCCACCCCCACTTCTCGGCCCACTCGCTCATCGCAAACGGCTCACGCCGCGCCGACCGGGATCGTTCGGCCTGGCGTGAAGGAGAACTGCCGGCTGCCGGGGAACCGTGAACCGATACCGCCTCCCTTTCCGATGCCGGTTGGATGGAACGTCTGGCGCCTGCGGGAGAACTGATTTTTTTCTTTGCCATACCCAACCCCATGATGATTCCGGACAGTCCCTCCGGACCCATCCTCACACAAGTTATGACCAGTTGGAGAGTTGCTCCGCAATTCTCTCCGCCGCTTTCCCGTCCCAGAGGGGGGGAATCCGGGCCTCGGACCGGGAGGGGTCCGCAATCACCTGGCGGTAGGCCGCCAGGATCACATCGGCCTGCGTGCCGACCAGTTGATTCGTTCCCAACTGGCAGGTAACCGGGCGCTCGGTGTTCTCACGCAAGGTCAGGCAGGGGACCTGCAGGATAGTGGTTTCTTCCTGAATGCCGCCCGAGTCAGTCAGAACAAGCCGCGCCGCCGCCATGAGTTTGAGAAAGTCGAGGTATCCCATCGGTTCCACGAGGCGCAACTGGCGCATGGCCTTCACCCGGCCTGCCAGACCGCTGCTTTCCAGATTCCGGCGCGTGCGCGGGTGAATCGGGAAGAGAACCGGCATGTCGCGCTGGATCTGTTCGAGCGCGTCGAGAATGCGTCCGAAAATAGCCGGGTCGTCCACGTTCGAGGGACGGTGGAGGGTGAGTGCGGCATAGCCCCCCGCTTCCAACCCCAATTGATCGAGGATCTGAGACTCTTCGGCGCGGGCGCGGTTTTTCAACAAAGTGTCCACCATGACGTTTCCGACCAGGTGGATTTTCCCGGCGGGGACCCCCTCGGCGAGAAGATTATCCACCCCGCTTTGTTCCGTACAGAACAGCAGGTCGCTGATCGAGTCGGTCAGAATACGGTTGATTTCCTCGGGCATCGAGCGGTCGCGGCTGCGCAGGCCGGCCTCGACATGTACCAGCCGGGCGCCGAGTTTGACCGCCACCAGCCCACAGGCGATCGTGCTGTTCACATCGCCCACCACCAGAACGACGTCGGGCCGCAGTTCAAGCATGACCGGCTCGAAGGCTTTCATGATCTCCGCGGTCTGGACGGCATGACTGCCCGAGCCCACCTCGAGGTTCACGTCCGGTTGGGGAATGCCCAACTGACGGAAGAACAGGTCGCTCATCCGTTCGTCGTAATGCTGGCCCGTGTGGAGCAGGACCGCTTCGAGGCTCGGCCAGGCCCGGTAGGCGGCCATGAGGGGGGCGATTTTCATGAAATTGGGCCGGGCGCCCACCACATTCAGGATCTTCATAATACCGAATTTTCCTCTCAAGCCTGCCGGTTCCCGGCAGAGTTACACGACACTTCCCCTCCGTTTTCCGGGCGAACGGCATCCGCGTACCGTCTGAGATGAATCGGGCGCGTCAGCGCGCGCCTTTCATGATTGCGGAGAGAGTGCGCAGGATGATCTGGCAATCCAGGAAAAGCGACCAGTTCTTCACGTAATACAGGTCGTGCTGGAGTTTGATCTCGGCGTCGTCAACCGAGCCGCCATAGCGGTAGCGGATCTGGGCCAGGCCGGTCAGGCCGGGACGCGCCCAGTGGCGAAACGAAAAATAGGGAACCTTTTTTTCGATTTCGGCAACCATTTCGGGCCGCTCGGGCCGGGGGCCGACAAAGGACATGTCGCCCCGCAGGATGTTCCAGAACTGGGGAATCTCATCCAGCCGGGTTTTCCGCAGCAGGTTCCCGACGGGCGTGACCCGCGAGTCCTTCAATTTGGCCCACTGGGCGCCATTCTTCTCCGCGTCCACGGACATGGTGCGAAACTTGTAGATCCGGAAAAGCTTGCCGAATTGACCACACCGCACCTGCGAATAAAAGACGGGGCCCCTGGAAGTCAAGCGGACCGCCACCCACAACACCAGAATCAGAGGCAGGGTGAGCACGAGACCCAGCAGCGCGACCAGAATATCCATGATGCGTTTGAGGTGGGAACGGAAGTCGCTGTGCTTGGCCAGCCGGGCCGAATAGAACCAGTCCGGCTCGATGTGGTGGACCAGCACCCGCTCGTAGGCCTCCTCGCAGAACGAGTTTTCGTCGCTCAGGCGGCACCCCAGCCGGGCGCATTTGAAACACTCGTGAAGCAGGGCGGTATGGTGGGCATACTGGCTCGAGACGACGATTTGATGAATGCCCTTTTCCCGGCAGACCTTCGCGATATCCTGGAGGGTTCCCCGATAGTCCCGGCGCCTGACGGCAGACTCCGACTCCTCACAACAGAACCCCGACAGGACAAAATGGGTATCCTGCTCCTTGTGGTGATTGGCCAGCGCGAGAAAATGCTCGAAATCCCCGATGAACAGGACACGCAACTTGTAATAACGCGCGGCCACCAGAGGGATCAGGCGGATCGCCGTCATCAGGAAACACTGAATCAGGATCGTCAACCCGATCACGTAACGTCCGATGATGTCGTAGTGCAACCAGTAATTGTACATCATCAGGAGCAGATTGGCGGTTCCGACCACGGCGGCAATCTCGATCAGGAATCGGGAAACGGCCCGATAGAACAGGCGCCGCTCGTAAAGTCCCAGTACCCCGCCGGCCAGAGCCACGAGAAACGGGTAGGCGATCAGCATGTCGGGGGTCGGAGCCCACCCCTGCCGGGGGGTGTAGTTGTAAGCGGCCAGAAGCGAGACGACGGAAACCACAGTGTCCAGCAGAAGCCACCACACCCCATGCACCCGGCACCCCACGTGCATCAGGCCCGCCAGGGTATTTCTCAGGGAACGCTCACTTTGCTGGCTGGCAACCAGCGAGGCGAGCGGAGAGGTTTCTGCATACGGGTCATTGGCCATAACCGGCATCTCTGACATCCTGACTCCCGAATGGCGCCATTCGAGGTTATTCTGGACGATTTGCTCGTTTTTCTCAAGCCTGAATATATCTTGGCCGACGGCCTGACTGTCCTTCTACTTGTCTGTCTGGCTCTCGGATCGGCGGAAGGCAACCTGGACTCTTGATTCCGCGACCCCACGGAAAGAAGACGATCAGACCTCCGGAATGCGTCGGGTCCCCGAAAGACGGGCTGGGGTCTTTCTTCCACAGAATATCCCTTCCCGGATATTCCCTTCTGCTCATGTTATGAGTCTTCAGCCATCCCGTCAAGCTGATATTACCGGCCTCCCTGACAAAAGCCCCGCAAATGAAGGCCGAAATCGGGTTCTTGTCCAGTCCGGTATCCTTCGGGAAACGCACCCGCAAAGAAAAATATAGGCTGGCCGTATCCCCATTTTCCCGGGAGATGTTTTTCAATCCGCCTCGGGTATGACCGGTTCGGGGGGCTGCGGAACGCCCGAATGGTCGGTTCCGGACAACACGCCCTTGCGGGGCGTGAGGGAGGAAACACCGGCGGTGATCAGGGCGAAAACCGCGGCGGCGGCGAACAGACGCTGGTAACCGTACCCGTCCCAGATTATCCCGGCCACGGCCGGGATAATCATCGAGACAATGTGGTTGACGGAAATCCCCATCGAGAGGGTCGAGGCCAGTTCCTGGGGAGAATCGGTGAGTCGCGAGGCATAGACCGCCCGGCTGGTCCCCATGGCAAAAAGCATCTCGTCGAGCACGAAACAGCCGCTCGCCAGCCAGTGCGCCGTGCGCATGTCGCCGGTGAATTCAAACGCGTAACCGTATCCCAGGCAGACGAAAATCAGGGTCAGGCCGTCGGCAATCATCACGGTCCGTTCCCCGAAACGGTCAATGGCCCAGCCCACGATCGGCTTGAAACCGATTCCCAGGATGGAGGCGATGACGAACAGGCCCGCAATATCGCTGGCCCGGGCGTCGTAAACCTTGATCAGCACCCACGGCCCGAAGGTGATAAAGATCTGTTTCCGGGCGCCGAAGAACAATTCCAGGATGTAATAAAGGCCGTATTTGCGCTTGATCACGAGACGCGACCGGGGCTGGTGGAGGTGGGGGATGTACATCAGGCCGAACAGGAGGGCGCTGACGACAGCCACTCCGCCCGCACAGAGAAACGCCAGATTGTACCGGGGCGGTGTTTTGTCATCAAACATCAGAAAGACAAACCCGCACCCGATCAGCGTGCCCACCGTCTGGAAAGCCCCCATTTCTCCCAGTCGTTTGCCGCGCTCATGGGCTTTACTCAATCCGATCGCGATCGAGGAGGTGGTGGGTTGCAGCAGGTGCATGCCGGCGCTGCCCAGCATCATCATGCCCAGCATCGGGTACCAGTGCGCCCCCACCAGTCCCAGTCCAGCGGTTCCCACCGCCATGACGATGCCCCCCACCAGTCCCAGACGCGTGACGGGCAGGGCCGCCAGCAACCCGGCCATCAGCACTACGAGAAAACCGGGCAACTCGCGCGGGAACTCGAGTTGCCCGCGCGCCTGGGCTTTGATATCGAATACGTCCTTCAGGTAATTGTTGAAGATCGAGTCATTGATGCGCGAAGAGACCGCCAGGGCCGTCACACCGCACACGAACAGAAACCACTGCTTGCGATTTTTCATGTCTCACCTTTGAATAAAGTATTGCCGGTACAGCCGGGATATTCTGCCTGCCGATAACACACGAGCAGGATTCCGGGAATTCTCCCGTCCTCCTGCTCGATAAGCCCCTGTTGAGAACCACTTCAACGAACCGCACTCCGTTTTCTTCACCCCACCCCCGGCAACCCGCAGCTGCCCATCAATTGCCGGGCAGAACAATCTGATCCGGCGTAACTCCGAACGCCTGACAGGCGGCGGCGAACATGTGCAGCATGTCAGCCATTTTCTGGCGCTTGTAGTTCACCATTTCCCCCACCGGCCGCGTCTTGGACATTGCCTCCGCGAGAATCTTGCGCTCCTGCGCGGCGCTGCGTGTCTCGAGGTCCAGGATCGCCTGCGCGGTCACTTTCTCGGCCGGCAGACGCAACTGCGGCGCGTAGATTTGTTTGACCTGGTCATTGACCTCCCCCTGCAGGACCCGCAGTTTCTCGATCGCCGTCAAGTGGCTGGCCAGCCGTACGCACGACGCGTCGGCGTCGGGAGTCCCTTCCATGAACTTCGCCACCAGAATGATTTCGTGTCCGTGGTCCGCGTCGCGCCGCTGACCATATTGCGCAATGAGGAGTTTGGAGCGCTGCAATTCGAACTTGATCATGTCCTGACGGCGGATTTCGGTGCCGGGTTTCGCCCCCATCTCTTTCCGGTAAGTTTCCACCAGCGCATCATCCACGTTGATCGTCTTCAGTTGTTCTGTTTTTGAGATCTGCAGATCGAACGTGTAGAGGTCCGCCGCGTCGCGCAAATCCCACCAGATCCAGGTTTGAAGCAGGGACAGCAGACGTTCGAACGAAGGGTCAATCGCGCTGTAGAGTTTCTTGATGCTGCGGATATCCAACTGACCGGCGGTCTTCTTGCCGCTGTCGTCTTTTTCTTCCGGCACGATCTCATTGAGAATGCAGACCTGGTCCACGGTGTGAAAGAGCGCGTTTTTCTTCACAAGGTCGAAGGAGGTGAGAATGTCCACCACCGCAATACGGAGGGGGCCGAATCCCTTCCCCTCCACCAGAATCTGGCGCAGCACGGCCTGTTGCTGCATTCGCATGTCCGCTTCCGCGACCGCAACCAGCGAACTCAGGCGCTTGCCCTGCGCGTAGCGCTGATCCAGAAAGTCGTCCAGCTTGTGCAAGATCCCCTCGATATGTTTCTGCATCGAATCCGACATGACTTCCGCCTCCTCTTGAGATTGGGAACCCTTTCCCTCTGTTCTATGTACAATACGCGTCGCGTTTCGGCAAGACACATCTCAGGGACAATTGATCAGGTTGGCCACATAGGCCGCGCCGAAGCCGTTGTCTATGTTGACCACGGTCACGTTCGAGGCGCAGGAATTGAGCATGCCCAGCAGGGCCGCCAGGCCGCCAAATGCCGCGCCGTACCCCACCGACGTGGGCACCGCCACCACGGGGCACTTCACCAGCCCTCCCACGACCGAGGGGAGCGCACCTTCCATTCCCGCCACGGCAATCACCACCCGCGCCTTCTCGAACACATGGGCTTCACCCAGGAGGCGGTGAATCCCCGCCACCCCGACGTCGTACACGCGATCCACCGGGTTCCCGAGCGTCTCCGCCGTGACGGCTGCTTCCTCGGCCACCGGCAGGTCCGAAGTGCCCGCGCAAACCACCACCACGCGGCCGGGACGCGGCTGCGCCGCTTCGTTCACCTTGTAGAAACACCGGGCCACCGCGTTGTATTCCACACCCGGCACCGCCTCGCGGCACACCCGGAAGGTTTCCTCCGAGGCGCGCGTTCCCAGAACGGTCTGACCCGCCCGATCGATCCGTTCCGCAATCGCGGCCACCTGCGAGGGCGTTTTCCCCTCACAGTAGATGACCTCGGCCACGCCCCGCCGCAACCGGCGGTGCAGGTCCACCTTGGCAAACCCGAGGTCGGCGTAGGGCAACTCGCGCAGTTTCTCAACGGCGGCATCCACGGTCAACTGGCTGCCCTGTACCTCCTGCAGAAGTTGCCGCAATTCGTCTGGACGCATCCCCGTCCCTTTCCGGCTTCATCCGATTCGATCTGGCGGGGATATACCGAGGCGCCCCGTTTCTCGTGTGCAAAGAGATTTACGCTCCCACAGGGCAACGTTCAAGAATAAAATCCCACACGGGCCCGGCCAGGCGGTCTTTGGCATCGGACGGCAGTTCCACCGCCTCCCCCCGGCGGGACAGGAGGGTCACCCGGTTGTCAAGTGCGCCAAAGGCGGGATTCTCCGCACAAACCCGATTGGCCACCACCACATCGAACCCTTTTTTCTCCATCTTGGCGTGCGCGTGGACGATCAGGTCATTCGTCTCCGCGGCGAATCCGACGAAAAACTGTCCCGGACGGCGGGCGCTATTGGCCCGGGCCGCCACGTCGGGAGCCCGCTTCAACCGCAGGGTCACTTCGTCCCCGCTGTCTTCCTTTTTTATCTTTTCGGACTGAAATTTCACGGGCGTGAAATCGGCCACCGCCGCCGAAAACACGCACACGTCCTGTTCGACCAGGGCGGCCTGGACGGCCTGGTCCATCTCCTCCGCCGTCTGAACCCGCACAATCGTTCCCAGCCCGGAGGGCAGTTCGAGCGTTGTCGGTCCACAGATAAACGTCACCCGTGCCCCGCGCCGCCGCGCCTCGAGCGCCATTGCCAACCCCATGCGCCCGGTCGAGGGGTTCGAGAGGAATCGGACCGGGTCCAGCCATTCGACGGTCGGACCGGCGGTTACCAGAACTTTCTTTCCGGAAAGCCTTCCTTTGGCCGTCTTCGAATCGGGTTCCAGAATCGCCTTGAGGGCCGCGACGATCTCATCCAGTTCGGCCAGCCGTCCCGCGCCCACGTCGCCACAGGCCAGTTCGCCCGCGCCCGGCTCGACAATGCGCACTCCCCGCAACCGAAGCGTCTCGGCGTTCCGGCACGTGGCGGGGTGTTCCCACATGGCCGTGTTCATGGCCGGCGCCAGCACGACCGGGCCTCGGAAGGCCAGGACAGTGGTGGTCAGGGCGTCATCGGCGATGCCCGCCGCCAATTTGGCCAGACAGTTCGCCGTCGCGGGCGCGATGACCAGCGCCTGTCCCCACTGCGCCAGCGCGACATGCTCGACTTCCCAGGCCTTGCCGCGCTCGAAGACGTCGAGGTAAACCGGACGTCCGCTCAGCGTCTCGAACGTCAGGGGCGCCACGAATCGCGTGGCGTTTTCCGTCATGACCACCTGGACCTCGGCGCCCGCGCGTTTCAGCAGACGGCACAACTCCGCGCTCTTGTACGCGGCGATTCCACCCGTCACTCCCAACAGAATACGCGCTCCGGTCAATCCTGACATGGGGTCCTCTTTTCGTCCGTTTCTTTTTCTCTCCGGGATTCTTTGGGACACCCCTTTGGGGTGTGAATCATTTCCAGGCCGTTCTTCCGTGGGTTCCCTTCGGTCACCCACGGCTATTCATAGGGCGGCCCCTTCGGGGCCAGTCAGTCCAGGTCATAGAACACCGAGTTCTTCCAGAGAAGAGGGAAGGTCCGTAACCTCTTCAATCCGTTACTCTATCAGCCCCCGCAGAATCGCCATGTTTTCCACGTCTTCATGCAGATCGTCGGACTTGGGCGTTTCGAGCGCCTTGGGGATGGCGGCCAGCCGCGGGTCGTTCATCAGGAACCGGAACGGCTCCAGCCCCAGACACCCCTTGCCGATGTGCTCGTGCCGGTCCACCCGGCTCCCCACATCCTTTTTCGAGTCGTTCAGATGGATGGCTTTCAAAAACGCCAACCCCACCTCGCGGTCCAGCGCGCCGAGGGTCGTGTCGTAGTCGTGTTGCGTGCGCATCTCGTAACCCGCCGCAAACGCGTGGCAGGTGTCCAGGCACATTCCCACGCGGCTTTTTTCCGGCGCGTCGGCAATGAGCTGCGCCAGGTGCTCGAACCGGTACCCGAGGTTGCTTCCCTGCCCCGCCGTGTTTTCGAACGCCAGTTGGACCTTCGAGGGGGAGGTGGCGGCCAGAATACGCGCCACGCCTTCCGAAATCCGTTTCAGCCCCCATGCCTCGGATTCCCCCACCGGTGAGCCGGGGTGCATCACGATGAACGGTACTCCCAGCAGGTCGGCCCGTTCGATTTCGTCCACCATGGCGGCGATGGACTGTTCGAACAGATCGTCCTTCGGCGAGGCGAGGTTGATCAGATACGCGTTGTGGCCGAACACCGACCGGATCGAACTCGATTTCAGTCGAGTCTGAAACGCCTCGGCCTCGGACGCTTCGAGGGGTTTCCCGACCCATCGGTTGCTGTTTTTCAGGAAAATCTGGACGACGGTGCAGCCGATGGATTCCCCCCGTTCGAGCGCGCGGTCCACGCCCCCGGAAATGGACATGTGCGCGCCCAGAAGCACCGGACCGCTGTCCCCGCTTTTTGTTCTGGCCTGTCCCTTGCTCATCGCCGTCTCTCACTCTCCCGCTGTGTCGTTTCCGTCGGCAATCGCCTGTTCCCGATTGTCCGGAGCCATCATACGGTCCCGTGGCCGGGAAATCAACGGCAATGCCGGGAGAAATCCCCGTCCAGCAAAAGGGGGGATGGCCCGGAAGTGACACGGGCGTCCCGCCCGCGAAGGGCCGACGTTCTCGCCGGCAGAGCCGGGAGTTTCGAGGCTTTTTTTCCGGAGTCCCTTCATGGGCGAGACGCCCATGCCACCTCAAAACGGCCTTCCTTTCTGGGTGAAGGCCCGAAGATGGAAGATATGGGTTAGACTGCCGGACTCGATTCTGCTCTTGAAAATCGAAAAAGAGGGGAAAGGCGATTGACCATTGTCCCGGAAACCGGTAAACAGAAGACGACAAGTGACACTTGGAATACTGGAGATCCCTTACGGTCTTCGGGAATCAGCACTCTGGATGTTTTGCGGAAAGGAACTCTCTCATGCGTCATCTGTTCAACCGGCAAGTTTTGTCATTCCTGATCGTGGTCTTCAGTTTTTCCGTCATACCCCTTCAGGCGGAGGAAATCCGTCTGTCTGCGCTCGACCTGAGTAAAATGACCCAGGGGTACGGAAAACCGGGAAAGGACGTATCGGCGGCCGGATTGCCGATCAAAATTGCGGGACGGGAGTTCAAGCACGGGGTCGGCACCCACGCCCCTTCGCTCTTCTATGTGAACCTCGGGGGGGCAGCCCAACGGTTCCACGCGTTTGTCGGGGTCAACGACGGGGGGCGCAATGAGCCGGGCAGTGTCGAGTTCCTCGTGCGCGGCGACGGAAAGGAACTTTTTCGCAGCCCGGTGATGAAGGGAGGCGACGCGGCTCACGAGGTCTCGCTCGACCTCACCGGCGTCAACATGCTGACCCTCGAAGCTACCGACGGCGGCGACAACTTCAACAGCGACCACGCCGACTGGGCCGAGGCGACACTCACCTACGAGAAGCGCGTCCCCTCGACCGCCGACATTGTGTCAGTGACGGAATTCGGCGTCCAGCCCAACTCGCGCGAGAACGCCGTGCCCGCCGTTCAGAAGGCGCTCGAGGCGTGCCGGGGACGCAAGAACGCCCTCCTCATCTTCCCGGCGGGGCGTTACGACTTCTGGCCCCAGCACTGTACGGAACGAGAGTATCACATGTCCAACACCACGGACCTCAACCCCAAGCGGTGCGCGATCCTGATAGACAAACAGGAGGATCTGACCATCGAGGGACAGGGTTCCTCGTTCATTTTCCACGACCTCATGTCCCCGGTAGTGGTGGACAATTCGACCCGCATCGCCCTCCAGAACTTCACAATCGACTGGGACCGCCCGCTCAGCTCGCAGGGCGAGGTCAAGGCGGTCACCGACAAATATCTGGATCTGTACATTGATCCGGTCGCCTACCCCTATGTTATCGAGAACGGCAAGATCGTATTCGTGGGGGAAGGGTGGAAGAGCGCCTGGTGGGGTTCGATGGAGTTCGACGCCAAGACGCGCCGCATTCCCCCCCACACGGGCGATGGAACGTTGGGGAATGGGTGGAGCGATTACAGCGCCGTGGAGCTCGAACGGGGTCTCGTGCGGCTGAACCACTCTTTCACCAACAAACCCGCCGTGGGCAACTTCATCGTCATGCGCCACAGCGAGCGCGACCACGCCGGCATCTTCCTGACCGAGAGCAAGGATCTTGAACTGCGTAACATCGAAATGTACGCCAACGCCGGGCTGGGCGTTCTGGCCCAGTTCACCGAAAATCTCTCGATGAACGCCGTCAATGTGCGACCGAACATCAAGAATGGGCGTTATCTGTCGGGCCATGACGACGGCGCTCAGATTTCCAACTGCCGGGGCCTGGTCAAGATCGAAAACTGTGTGTTCCAGGGGTTGATGGACGATCCGATCAACGTCCACGGCACCAGTGTCCGCATCATCGAACGGAAAAGCGGGGACACCCTTCTGGCGCGTTTCGTCCACCCGCAGAGTGTCGGGATGCCCTTCGGCCACCCGGGCGACAAGGTCAGCTACCTCGACAACGCCACGATGCTCCCGGTGGGAGAGGGCCAGGTGAAGTCCTTCAAGCCGCTCAGCGTAACCGATTTCGAAATCACCTTCGAGGCGCCGGTTCCCGACGGGGTCAAGGCGGGCCACGCCCTCGAAAACCTCACCTGGGCGCCGGAGGTCGAAATCCGCGGTTGTACCTTCGCCAGTTGCCGCGCGCGCGGACTCCTGCTTTCCACGCCCGGCCGTTCGATCATCGAAAAGAACCGGTTCGAGTCGAGCGGGTCGGCCATCCTGATCGCGGGCGACGCCAACCAGTGGTACGAATCGGGCGCCGTACGCGACGTGCTGATTCGCGACAATGTGTTCGACAACTGCCTGACGAACCTCTACCAGTTCTGCGACGGGGTCATCAGCGTCTATCCCGAGATCCCCGCGTTCGAAAAAGCCCCCGCGCCGTTCCACCACAACATCCGCATCGAAAACAACACATTCCTCACGTTCGATTATCCGGTGCTCTACGCCTGTTCGGTGCGGACGATCTTGTTCCCGGAAAATTTCACGCTCAATTTCGCGTTCTGCCGCAACGTGGAGGTTACCGGAACCGAATTTGAAGGCGACGTCATCGGAAAGAACATCAAGACCGAGTTCATGAAAGAAGAAGACCTCAAGGTGAAGTCGGGACAGGGGTTTCTGAAGCCCTGAACGGCAGACCCCCTGAAATAAGGGACAGGGAGGGAACGGACAATGGGAGACAGCCTCAAGAAGAAAGAAACCATGATCCCGCGCGACCGGGTACTGCGCGCCCTGCGCCACGAACAGCCCGACCGCATCCCGATTGACCTGGGTGGGAACCAGACCGGTATCCACAAGTTCGCCTACCAGGCCCTGATCGAACATCTGGGCATCGAGGACGAGATTCAGATCGTGGACGCGGTTCAGCAGCTGGCGCAGCCGTGCGAGGCGCTGCTCGAACGGCTGCATGTGGACACGCGTTACATCCGCGCCGGAGCCGCCGCCGGGTTCCAGGGCGCGATTGTGAAAAACACGCGCGAGGGCGAGGTCTGGCACGATCTGACCGACGAGTTCGGCGTCACGTGGTCCATGCCCGACTCCAATCCCTTCTTCATGGACATCTCGCACCACCCACTGGCCCACGCCTCGATCGAGGATCTGCGCGATTATCCCTTCCCGAAAGGCGACGATCCGGGGCGATTCGAGGGGTTGCGTGAGCGTGCGCTCCTGTTGCGGAATGAAACGCCCTATGCGGTCGTCACCGGTATTTCGGGCGTGGTGTATGAAATCTGCTGGTACCTGCGCGGGCTCGAGCAGTGGTTCAGTGACATGCTGACCCTGCCGGAGTTCTGCGAGGCGCTGCTTGACCAGACGCTCAAGTTCTGGATGGATTGGTTCCGTGCCTTTCTCGACGAGGTGGGCGATCTGGTGGATGTCATCATGGTGGGCGACGACCTGGCGGGACAGTCGGGGCCGCTGTTTCATCCCCAGTTCTACCGTCAGGTGGTCAAGCCGCGTCAGAAGAAACTGATCCAGTACATCCACTCGCGCACGAGCGCGCACGTCTGGTACCACACCTGTGGCGCCTGTCAGACCTTTATTCCGGACCTGATAGACAACGGCGTAGAGATCCTGAACCCCGTTCAGATCAGCGCGAGCGGCATGGACCCCGCTACCCTCAAGGCGCAGTTCGGCGGCCAGTTGTCCTTCTGGGGCGGTTCGATAGACTCCCAGCACGTCCTGCCGAGCGCCACGCCGGAAGTGGTGTATGACCACGTGCGCCGCAATCTTGAAATCTGGAAACCAGGCGGCGGGTATGTGTTCAACAACGTCCACAACATCCAGGCCGGAGTCCC
>DAOPYU010000055.1:0-4350 GCA_035353095.1 Candidatus Sumerlaeota bacterium
TCTTTTCCCACCAAGGGACGACAGGGCAAAACGACACCCGAAGTCCCCCTCCCCCTGATATGTCTCAAAATTCCCTTCCCCCCCCCCACACCGTCGAGACACCCCTTCAAGACGACCGAAACGACCTCTCAAAAAACGTGCCGAACAATATTGGTGGCGACTTCCTCTCAAAAAAACAGAAAAATTGAAGAAATATGCAAATCTTGTCCCTGAACTGCGGAAGATGGGCTAACGGGGATGGTGACACAGCCCCATGACGGAAAAGAGACTGGGCCGGAAAGAAATCCATTCGCTGATTCCTTTGGGCAAACGCTATACTTTTTTCTTCAGGATAATAAAAATCCTGCGCCCAACCGACACGCAGCGGACGCAGAAACGGGTTTAACTTCGGGGACACAACCCTGTCCCCCGTAGTCATCAAAGAGGCACTTCAGAGAATTCCCACAGCACTCTCGGGCAGAAAGCCGACCCGGCCATCCGCCGGACGTTTGACCCGCAACCAGCCCGCCAACCCCGCTTCGGCGGTCACTTCGAGCCGCTCGGTCTCCTGCACTTCGAAATACACGTCCTGGTCAGCCCCCGGCGCAACCCGAACCGGAACCGACGAGTCCAAGACAACCGCCACAGGGTGGTATTCGGTCTGGATATAACGGGGGACAAAGAATGCGCCAAAAAACAGCATCCCCACACAAGCCCCCCCACACACCCACCGGGACACCCGCCACAGGCGCACGCCCCGCCGTCCCAGAATCCAGACAAGACCCGCCCCCGCCGCCAGTCCATAGAAAAACAGGAACGGGACACTCCACTCCCCGGCGGTATAATGCTGAGCCAGCCAGGCCAGCGGCTTGAAGAGAAAGAACGATTCCGCTTCCGCATTTGCCCCGTCCGTCCGGATCAGCGCCAGATTCCTGCGGGCATCGGCATGACGCGGCGCGGCAGCCAGGGCCCGCTCATACATCCACGCGGCCCGACCCTTTTGGCCCAACTGAAAATAGACATTTCCCAGATTGTAACACAACTCGGGATGCGGCCTTCCTTCTTCGGAAACTTCGTTCAACAGCCCCTCGTAGAGTTGGCGCGCCTGCTCGAAATCCTTCGTGCGGTAGGCCTCCGCGGCCGCGTCCCAGCGTTCAGCCGTCGTCCCCTCTCCGGCGCCCAGAACCCGCGGCGGAGCCCCGGCCATCCCGATCAGGAGGCAGATTCCGGCGAGAAACAGCCCCGTCGCCCGGTTGATCCGGCCCGAATAGATCCGCTCATTCGTTTTCATGCTTCGATCTCCATTGCGCTCTTCCGGATAAAGTGTCCCTGTTTCATTTCCCCGTCCCCTTATCCAAAAACCTGATCCATCGCATCGAGCAGGACCTCGGCCTCGCGGAGCAGTTCCTCGGCTGCCGCCGGGTCGCCCCCGCCCGCATGGTACCGCGCGCCGTCGCACCGTTCGAACAACCGGCGCAGTCCCCGGGCCTTCTCGGCGGGCAATCCCCGGGCCTCACACGCCTCCTGAATTTCCTCGAACGTCAGGCCCTTCGCGGAACGCTGAATCTTTGTGGCGATATACCCCCGCAACGCCTCGGCCAATTGAGAATAAAACGCCTCCAACTGACCCGATTTCAGGGAAGCGCGCGCGGTCTTGAGTTCCTTGCGGACGCGCCCTCCCGCCTGGCGCAGGGCGAACTCGTCCTGATGGCGCAGGCGGTACTCCGTCCATCCCCGGAACCCCACGGCCAGTCCCAGCAACACCACCGGAAGCCCCAGCAACACAGGAAAGATTCCCTGCCGGTAGAACGAAACCACCGTTAAGGCCGAAGGGAGCGGGGTGTGCAGGTAGGCCAGTTGCTCCGGCGTAGTCGGCTCCGAGGCCGCTGGCGGGTTCGGGGAATCGGATGAAACCGTCGAGGTCGCCACCTGCAACTGGCGCTGTTGCCCTCTGGTCACATTCACCTTGAACGGCCCCCGCTGCACTTCCACAAAACGGTTCTGATCGGGATTGAAAAACGCATACGCGATCTGCGGCACCTCGAGCGCCCCGCTACGCGCGGGACGCAAGACGTACTCGAACACCTTTTTCCCCTCAAACAGCGGGTTCGCCTTGGCCCCTTCCACTTTTTCCGAGGGTTTCCCCGTCACCTTCCAGTCCTTCATGTCCGGCAATCCGGGTGTGGTGATCGAACCGAGATAACCGGTGCCTCCGACCTCAAACGTCAACGTCAACAGGTCGTCCTCGGAGATCGCCTGAGAATTGACCCGCGCGGCAAACGTGAAATTTCCCACGGCGTTCTGGAACGAAGGCGGCTGCCCCTGCGTGGGCAGCGGTTTGACCCGGATCTTCGTTCCGCGAACGGGCATGGACGCGGGCACCGCCTGGGTTCCCATGATGTTACCGAAGAAAGGGTCGTTTCCAAAGAACGGATCGGATGTCTTCACCTGAACCTGACACACCGCATTGGTCAAGGGGATTTCGACTTCCCCCACGCGGGTCGGCACCAGATAATACCGCGCCACCGTACGGACACTGTACTGCCGCCCCCCCAGCGTACCCTGTCGCCATGCCGGGTCGGCAAACGCCGTTTCCCCCACCACGAAGTCTTTCAATCCCTCGGGTTTCCAGCCGAAGCTTTTTTCGATCAGTCCCCCCTCGATCCCGTCGGCATAAACCACGCAATCCACCATGATGGGTTCCTGCAGAAAGACATCCGTCTTTGAGAAGGTCAGGGTGGCAAACAGGCGCCCCTTCAGTTGCTGATCAATTTCCGCCTCTCCCGTGGTGGCCGACAGAAGGTCCCCCGACCTCAGCGAAGCGGGCAGGGTATCCTCGGCGCTTTTCGCCACCTTGATCGCGGCGGGCGGAACCGGATAAACCTGTCCCCCGATCTCGATCTGGAGTCCGGCAATCTGTCCCTCCCCTTCCTGCATGGCCTGCAATTTCCAGGTCAATTCGTAGGACTGCTGAAATGCGCCGTTGATGATCTGAACCTGATTCCGGCTGGAGGGACGGGGACTCACGGTCCGCAACAGGGGACAGGCGGGCGCGCCCCGCAACGCAGGGCCCTGGTTGCGCATCGCGGCGGCATCCCCCACCTTGATGGACACATTGTAGGTCACCTGCGCGCCCACAATCACCGCCTGGGGCGAGACGGTGGCGGTGATCTGCGGCTCCGCACTCCACACGGCGGACAGCGCTCCCAACACCCACCAAAGCGTCCCTATTCCCCAAGTCCGCGAAAGAACCGCGCGACCGAATAATTTCCTGATTCTCATTTCATCACCCCCCTGGGGTTTTTCCTGACCGTCTTTGACAAACCGGACCCGAACCACCCTGAAGTACACCCGCAGGTGCCCCCCCACACCGTACCCTCTTTACCAGTCCTTCTCCGGTCGCTGGACCTGAAGGGCCTGACGACGCGCCAAAGCGCGCTTGAGCGCCTTCGTGTCGTTGTCGCTGAGGAGGTTCAGAATGCTGAGCGTGGCGTCCTGAGGCTCCCCCTCTTTTCCCTGTTTTTCCTGAGCCGCCGCCGGCGGCTTTTTCTCCCCCGCCTTGTCCGGCTGTTCCGGTTTGGCCGCAGAGCCCTTCTGCTCCTGCGCATCCTTCGGGTTCTGCTGCTGATCCTTCTGTTCCTGCTGTGCGTCTTTCTGCTCCTGCGGATTCTGCGAGTCCTGTTGCTGCTGATTCTGCTGAGCGTCCTGTTGATCCTGTTGATTCTGATTTTGTTGCTGTTGTCCCTGCTGATCCTTCTGGTCCTGCTTTGGATTCTGCTGGTCCTGTTTTTGTTGATCCGGCTTCTGCGGGTCTTGCTTGGGGTCGTTCTTGTCCTGCTTCTGCGGGTTCTGCTGGTCCTGCTGCTGGTCGTTTTGATCCTGCTTCTGCTGGTCCTGTTTATCCTGTTTATCCTGTTTCTGTTGATCTTTCTTATCCTGCTTGTCCTGCTGGTCTTTCTGATTCTGCTGGTTCTTCATTTGCTCCTGGAGCTGCTTCTGGAGCCCGCGCGCCAGTTCGTAATTGACCCGCGCATCGGCGTCCGCCGGGTTTTTCCGCAGCGCCTCGCGATTGGCCAGAACGGCGCGTTCGGCCATCTTTAACGCTCCCTGCGGGTCTTTGGCCTCGAGTTTCTTCTGGGCTTCCTGATACGAGAGCACCCCTTCCGAATAGGCGGCGCGGGCCGCGACCTGCGCGTCACGGGCCAGCGCCGCACGGCCCAGGTCTTGCAACGCCCCTTCGACCTCCCCCTGGGCGGCCTGCGCCACCCCGAGGTTGTAATCCAGCACGAGGTTCTCGGGATCGGCGGCCTTGGCCTGACGGAACTGCTCGACCGCCACCTCCATTTTCCCCTGTTTGTAGGCCTCGACGCC
>DAOPYU010000055.1:4450-15341 GCA_035353095.1 Candidatus Sumerlaeota bacterium
GACGGAACTGCTCGACCGCCACCTCCATTTTCCCCTGTTTGTAGGCCTCGACGCCCGAATTGTTCTTCGAGCGGGCGGATTCCGCCCGGGCGGTCGAACCCCTCAGCCCCCCAACAAACAAGAGCCCCATCAAGACAAAACCCGAAATTCGCGTCTGAATCAAGCGAGTCTTCATCATCAGGACCTCCCCAGACGCCCGTTGAGGGGATCGGCGCCCCGCCGGCGGTCGCTCAGGAACAGTTCAGCCATCAGCGCCAGAATCGCGGGCAACAGAAAGTACTGAAACCGCTCGACGTGCATCACCGTCTTGTTGTTCTGGAACGTCGTCTGCTTCAGGTTGCGAATCTCGCGCAGGACCAGATCGAGTTCCAGATCGCCCCCTTCGTTCGCCTTGATCGCCTTCCCCCCCGTTTCCAGCGCCACCTGCGTCAACGTCTGAAAATCCAGCCGGGTGTTGACCTTGGCCTGATTGAACTCCTTGTACCCCCCCTGCGGCATGGGGATCGGTACCCCTTCCGGCGACCCGATCCCGATGGCATGGATGACGATCCCCGCCTTGGCCGCATCTCGCGCCGCTTCCAGAACGTCCTGTTCGTGGTCCTCTCCGTCGGTCAACAGCACCAGCACCTTCTGTCCTTTGCCGGGATTCTTGAACGTCTCGATCGCCTTGCGAATCGCGCGCGCAATGGCGGTCCCCTGCACGGGCACACTATCCACATCGAGCGAATCGAGCAGGTTGAGCGCCATGTCGTAGTCCGGCGTCATGGGACACTGGACGATCGGCACCCCGGCAAACGCGATGATGCCGACATTGTCCCCCTCCAACCCCTGAATCAGGCCGCGCAACTGCTCGCGCGCCCGCCCCAGCCGGTTCGGCTTCATGTCCTGCCCCAGCATGCTGGTCGAGCAGTCCACCGCGATGAGCACCTCGACCCCCCGTCGCTCGAGCGGACGCTCCATCGTACCATACTGTGGACGGGCCAGAGAAAAGAGCAACAACAGAACTGCGGCCACAAGCAACGCGTGCTTCATAAACCGTCGCACGCCACTCACCCCGTTCAGCAGCCGTCCAACCGTCTCGGTCTGCCCGAACCGTTCAAGCAAACGACGGCGGCGCCAGGAAGCCCACCAGAAAAAAAGGACCAGGGCGACCAGGGCCACGGGGATCAGAAACAGGATTTTCGGAGAGTCGAACAACATACCACCCACCGCCTCACGGAATCGTCTGGAATCGCGTCCGGGTCAGGAATATTTCCATCGCCAGCAGGGCCAGTCCCGCCCACAGAAAAATCGCCATCCGTTCATCATAGGTCCGGAACTCCTTCATTTCGATCTCGGACCGTTCCAGTGAATCAATCTCCTTGAGAACCGCCTTCAATTCACTGGCGCTGGTGGCGCGGCGATAGACCCCGCCGGTCTCGCGCGCCAGATTCTGCAACAGTTCTTCGTTGAGCGTCGAGCGGATCATCACCCGCCGCAACCCCTGATCGGTCGGTACCACCGCCGTCGTTTCCCCGGTACTGCCAATGCCGATCGTGTAGATCTTGACTCCCATTTTTTTGGCCGCGGCCATCGCCTGTTCCGGCGCGATGTTGCCGGCGTTGTTGTCCCCGTCGGTCATCAAAATGATCGCCCGGCTCTTGGCATGACTCTCGATCATCTTCTTGAGCGCGCGGGTCAACCCCACCCCGATGGCCGTTCCATCCGTCGCCACCGCGTCGAACGACACGTTCTTGAGAAACTCACTCACTGTGCCCGCGTCGAACGTCAGGGGACAAAGCACAAACGCCTCGCCCGAGAAGACCACCAGCCCCTGCCGGTCCGTTTGACGCTTCTGAATCATCTCGGCCGTCAGTTCCTTCGCCTTCTCCAACCGGTTCGGGCTGAAGTCCTCCGCGCGCATCGTTCCCGACACGTCCAGACAATAGAACAGATCCACCCCTTCGCGGCTCACGTCGCGCTGGACGGTCCCGAATCGAGGACGCGCCAGACCCACAATCAGGAGCGCCAGCGCCACGAGGCGCAAGACCGGCATCAGACGGCGCGCGAGCAGCGCCCACGTGGGCCGCAGGTCCCCGAACAGGCTCAGTCCGGAGAATTGTAACGTGACACCCTTCTCCCGGCGGTGGAACGTCAACCACGCCAGCACCGGCAGAAACAACAGCAACCAGAGGAAATGCGGGGAAGCCAGTTCCAGCGTCATCGGTCTCCCCCTCCCGGCGTGACCACCGGCGGCGGCGTGACCACTGGCCGTGTCTGCATCACCATCTCGCGCACCCGCGCCAGTGCGGCGTACCGTACGGCATCGCCCGGCGTGTACTTCGCAAATTTCACCGTATCGCACTCGTTCAGATCCGTCCGCAACAGACGGTACAGATCGCCCGGCCACCCGAGTGACTCCATCGTATCGAGCAGTTCGTTCGAGGTCATTTCGAGCGCATCGAACCGGTAGCGGCGTCCCAGGTAGAGACGCAGAATCTCCGAGAGCCGACTGTAGAGTTCCTTGGCTGGGGCCTTCTGGAGCATACCGGAGGTTTCCACCTCGGCCAGACTGTGCAACGCCTCCTCATCCGGTTCAGGCAGCGGCGGCGGGGCCAGAACAACCGTCTTCCGACGGGGACGTTTGAAAAACCAGACAAAGAGGACCGCCAGCAACGCCAGTACCGCCAGTATCAACGCCACCCACGTCCAGGATGCCACCAGAGGCAGCGCCATCGGGTCCTTGAGCGGCCGCAGCGAAGCCTCTTTCCCCTGCTCGCCCAACTGGGCCAGCGCGCTGCGAACCTGAACGGTCACCGGGTTCGACTCCGCCTTGAGCGCCGTCTCCCCCCCAGCGGAATACACCACCTCGAGAGGTCCGAATACCTGCTCACCCGTCTCGAACGGCGCAATCTGAAGCGACACGATCCGTTCACCCGCATTTTCACCCTTCGTCACGTCGGGCGATTCCTTCTGACTCTGAATTTCGAACTCGCCCACCTGAGACGGGAAAACAATCGGCGGAATCTTCACGGACGCGTTCCAACTCACCCGGACCTGCGCCTGAAGAGGCTCGCCCACCTGCGCTTCCGCGCGGTTCAGCGACACCTCGACCGAAACCGGCCCGGCCTCCTCCGCTTTGGGAGTGGGAACCGAAGCCGCCGGTTGCTGAACCGCCGGAGTCGTTCCCGGCAAGGCGGGGCGCACCGCCGGAGCCACCGGTAACGAGGAAGTCGTGCCCTGCCCCCAGACGGTACCGAGACAGAAAACAACCAGTACCCCCACCCGGATCAGATTAAGCGGGCGCAAGAGACATCCAGCGTACAGGGAAATATTACTCAGAAAATTTTGACAGGTCATAGTATCATTCCCGAAAGTTTTCCTGAAAAGAGGGACAGCCTTCCTCAATACCGTTTAGCCCGCATCCGGAAGAATCGCATGATCGGTTCCAGATACGACTCTCCGGTCCGCACCTGAATGTTGTCTATTCCCAGACTCACAAACATCCGGTCCAGGTCCATCCGGCGGCGCCGGTTGTATTCGGCGAAACGCTCGCGCACCCCTCGACTCGACGTGTCCACCAACATCCGCTCGCCCGTCTCGGCGTCATGCAGGGACAGAATACCCGCCGCGGGCAACTCTTCCTCGCGCGTATCGCCCAGCCGGACCACAATCAGGTCGTGACGGCGGTTCGCCAGCATCAGCGGGCGGCGCAGGTCGGGCGCCAGGAAGTCGGACACCAGGAACACGATCGCCCGGCGCTTGAGCACCTTGTTGAGCGTGTCGATCGCCAGCGCCACATTCGTCTGCCGTCCCTGCGGCGTGGCAAACAGGAGTTCGCGCACCACCCGCAGCACGTGCTTGCGTCCCTTGGCGGGCGGGATCAGTTTCTCCACCTCGCCACTGAACGTCAGCAGACCCACCCGGTCGTTGTTCTGAATCGCCGAGAAGGCCAGAATGGCGCAGATTTCCGCGGCCATCTCGCTCTTCAACTGATGGGTGGTTCCAAACACACTCGACGCCGACACATCCACCAGAAAGAAAACCGTCTGCTGGCGCTCCTCGACAAACCGCTTGATGAAGGGCCGCCCCGTGCGCGCCGTCACGTTCCAGTCAATGTCGCGGATTTCGTCGCCCGGCGCGTATTCGCGCACCTCGTCGAACTCCATCCCGCGTCCCTTGAACACCGAATGATACTCGCCTCCCAGAATGTCCTGGACGGCGCGGCGCGTGCGAATCTCGATCTGCCGCACCCGCCGCAGAATCTCGCGCATCCGTTCCGTGTCCTGGTTTTCCTGCATCCGTAAGTTCAACATGCCCGGCAAAGCCTTGTGTCCCGAATCAGGTTTTGAAACTCCATCCCGATCTTTCTACCCCTGCTCACGGCACCTCGACATGATCGAAAATCATCTGAATCACGTCCTCGGAGGTCTTCTCCTCGGCCTCGGCCTCGTAGGTCAGAATCACCCGGTGGCGCAGGATGTCCGGCCCGACCGTCTTGACGTCGTCCGGAATCACATGACCGCGACCGCGCAGGAACGCCACGGCGCGCGCGGCCTGTGCCAGACAGATCGTCGCGCGCGGCGACGCGCCGTACTCGATCAGCCCCTCGGCCGGCACGCCATGCTCGCGCGGCTGACGCGTGGCAAACACCAACTCGATGATGTAATTCTTGATCTTCTCGTCCATGTAGATGGACTGGACCGTCTTGCGGGCCGCCAGAATCTGCTCGACACTCACGATCGGACGCAATTGCACCGGTTCATGGCAGGCCACCGTCTCCAGAACCGCCAGTTCCTCGCGCTTCGAGGGGTAATCCACCTTGACCTTCAACATGAAGCGGTCCACCTGCGCCTCGGGCAGGGGGTAGGTCCCTTCCTGCTCGATGGGGTTCTGAGTCGCCAGAACCAGGAAGGGCGCGGGGAGCGGATACGTCTTGTCACCGATGGTCACCTGGTGCTCCTGCATGGCTTCGAGCAGGGCGCTCTGCACCTTGGCCGGGGCGCGGTTGATTTCATCCGCCAGAATCAGATTGGCGAAAATCGGCCCCTTCTTGACGGTAAACGACCCTTCGTGCATCTGGTAGATCATGGTGCCGATCAGGTCCGCCGGCAACAAGTCGGGCGTGAACTGGATGCGCTGGAACGACGCCTGAATGACCGACGCCAGCGTCTTGACCAGCAGCGTCTTGGCCAACCCCGGCACCCCTTCGAGCAGCACATGGCCATCGCACAGAAGTCCGATCAGGAGACGCTCGACGATCCGCCTCTGGCCGATCACCACCTTGCCGATCTCGTCGAACAGGTACTGAACAAAGTATGCCTCGGCTTCCACCCGGGCGTTGATTTTTTCTATTTCTTGCGCAACTGGCATGAAACCGTTTCCTTTCCCTGTGTCAAGTTGGCCCGCACAGGCCTGCCACCGGTCCTGTTATGCGAAATTCATGCCCATCGCAACCCCTTCCGTTCGGGGAAGCGCCCCCAATCGAATCCGAAGAAGAATGGGAACCCTTCATCCGTGCTCTGTTCGGGGTTTTCCGAACCCGAATCTTCTGTCGGGGCGGGTTTGAAACCCGCCCCGACGAAATTTTCCTCTCCCAGGAGAGCGACAGGGGGTTAAAGGCATACAAAAAATGAAGCGTGGGAAACCTGTCCTGCGGTCTCCCACGCCTGCATCTTTCATCTTCAAGCCGGACACCGGCCAATCGGTCACTGATTATTGGAATCGTCCGGGGGGGGCGGGGGCGTCTCGGAATTCGACCGGAACAACCCCATGCGGGGCCGGGGCTGCTCCGCCTCACCCGCCATCGGTTTCCGCTCGCGGCGCCGTCCCAAAGCGTTCGGTTTCATCCGAATCAACGTCTCCAGATCCTTGATCATCGTCTTGTGCAACGGATAACCCGGCTCCGCTTCCTCATACAGGACCGCATCGCAGCGCTTCGCGATAGATTCCACACAGTCGAAATACGCAGGCTCGACCCCCAGATTCCGCAGCCGCTCCAGAATTTCCTCCGTGTTCTTACGCCGGACATCCAGAAGCTTGCGGGCAATGAGCACCTGGTTCATGAGCAGGTAACTCTTCTCGTAAAATCCCGAAATACTGCCCCGCAGGAGCACCACTTCCATGGGCGCCAGTTCACTGAGCAGACGCTCGTCCACCGAGGGTTGGTCGTCCACCTGAGCATCGCGGTAATGCTTACGGCGCGACAACGCCGACACCACCCGCAGGAACCACCACACCAGCGCAATCACCCCCACCACCGCACCGGGAACAATCAGTTGTTCCAGCGAGAAATCACTGAACCAGGACTTCCTGGCAGACTTCTTTTCTTCTTCCCGGGACGTTCCTCCCACACCCGAGGCCGTTTTCGATACAGCAGGAACTGACGCCACCGCCGGCGTTTTCAGAGGCGTCGGCAACAGATCGCGCGTCACCATCGTCGCCGAACTGAGTCCTTTCAAATCAGACGAGGGGAAGAGCGACGGCGTCGTGGGCGCCGTCCCCAGAACGGGCGTCGGTACCCGTTCGGGCATCGGGGTCGGCGTAGGGGTTGGAGTCGGGGTCGGGGTCGGCTCCGGGGTCGGAGTCGGCGTCGGAGTCCGACTCGAAGAACCTTTGCGGCTCGAGGAACTCTTGCGGCTGGACTCCCGCGCCGGCGTCAATTCCGGCGGTTTCAAATTGTCCTCATCGCTCAAGGCCGGGGTCCGAACGGGTGTCGCGGCCTTCCGGTCCGACCCGCCCCCCTTGGCGGACTCGGATGCAGGAGTGGGAGTTTGCGCTCCAGCGCTTATCAACCAGGAAAACAACAACAGCACAGTCAGAAAACAGGCTCTCATCTGACGAAACGGAACACGAGCGCGCAGGATGCAACCCCTGCAGTCAGAAAGGAAAGTGGTCATGGAGAAGCCCCCAAATCGGTACTCAAGAATCATCCGGACATCTAACACATCCAGCCTGCTGGGAACACAGGCCACAACTACCGATAACCCAAATTCAGGCAAATATCAAGACGTAATCACCGAAACCACATATCCCGATCTGCCTGCCCGGGGCACGTTCCCTTCCCCGTTTCCCGGTTCAGCCCCCCAGCCACTGCGCCAACCTGACACAAGCGGCCCATGATCAAGCCCAAGCGCGTCATTCTGGCGCATCCGCACTTTCCAATCCCAACTCCTTCAACCGGCGCTGCAAAGTCCGCCGGCTGATCCCCAGACAGGCGGCCGCCTGGGTCCGGTTCTGGCCCGTCTGTTCGAGCGCCCGAAGAATGCACTGCCTCTCCACTTCGCCCAGATTCAACCCCCCGTTCAGGATCGAGGGTTGGGAAGAGGACGTCACCGCTCCGGTCTGTGTCCCCCGGATGGCCGGAGGAAGATTCGAAACCTCAAGGGTTTCTCCCGTGGCAAACACCACCATCTGCTCGATCGCATTGCGCAACTCGCGGATATTGCCCGGCCAGGGAAACGCGGCAATCCGTTCGAGTACCTCGGGAGAAAGCCGTAACGGGGGACGCTGGTGCTGCCGACACAACTCCTCCAGAAAATGACGCACCAGAGGCGGAATATCCTCGACCCGTTCGCGCAGGGGAGGCAGCGTGATGCGCACCACATTGAGGCGATAATAAAGATCCTGCCGGAAACGCCCCGTCTCGACCAGTTTCTCGAGGTTCTTGTTCGTGGCGGCCACCAGCCGGATGTCAATCGCAATCGGGCGGTTGGCGCCCACCCGCGTGATCTCGCGCTGCTCCAGTACACGCAGCAACTTGACCTGCACATCCAGCGGAATCTCGCTCACCTCGTCGAGGAACACCGTCCCGCCGTCCGCACTCTCGAAATGGCCGATGCGCCGCTGAATGGCCCCCGTGAACGCCCCCTTCTCGGAACCGAACAGTTCACTCTCGAGCAACGTCTCGGGAATCGCCGCGCAATGAATGGGCACAAACGGTCCATTCGCCCGGGGCGAGTTGAAATGAATCGCGCGCGCGATCAACTCCTTGCCTGTCCCGCTTTCTCCCTCGATCAATGCGGAAGCGCGCGTGCCCGCCACCAGGCGCGACTGCTCGATCACGCTGCGCATCGCCGCGCTCACGCCCACCACCCCCTCGAACTTGAAGCGGTCGTTCAGAAGCCCCTGCAACTCGTCATTGCGGGCGCGCAACGCATACACCTCCATCGCCTTGGCCACCTTGGCGCGCAATTCGTCGAGATTTACCGGCTTGGTGACATAATCGAGCGCGCCGAACCGCATGGCTTCCACGGCATTTTCAATGGTCCCGTAGGCGGTCACCACGATCGTCGCCGGAGGAACCGCCTGCGCGGCGGCGGCCTTGACCACATCCAGACCCGACACGCCCGGCATCTTCATGTCGGTCAGGACGACATCCACCTGCTCCTCGCGCATGATTTCCAACCCGCGCGCCCCATTGTCGGCCGTCAGAAGCCGATAGGGCTGACGGCGAAATCCCATCGCGTACGCATTGAGGTTGGCCGAGTCGTCATCCACAATCAACAAGGTCGGTTTACTTTTCAACATCCCATCCTTTCACCACCCGCACCGGGTTTATCCCGTTTTCCTGCGCTCCCTCGTGTCACCAACCGAAGGCCCCCGCTCACGAGAAACACGCCTTTTCCATTCTACCGCTCCCTCACACGCCCCGGCAACAAGCGCCTTTCACCGCCGTCTCCGCGTTTCGGGCAACGTGATTTCGATACGCGCCCCTCCCCCCGCGGCTCGCCGCGCAAGAATATCCCCCCCGTGCGAGTCAATGATCGCCCGCGCGATCGAAAGGCCGAACCCGCTGCCCGCCGGCTTGGTCGTGTGGAAGGCTTCGAAGATCCGCTGTTCCTCGCCGGGCGGAATGCCGGGTCCCGTATCCTCGACCCACAGCAACCACTGCGCCGACTCGCGCCGCGCCCCGATCGTCAATACCCGCTCGGGCTGCGTTTGACCCTCGGGGACCGTCTTCTCCGTCATCGCCTGAATCGCATTGAGGATCACGTTATACAGCACCTGCCGCAGTCCCGAAAAGTCCGCCTGGACCTCCGCCGGGCTTGGCAATTCCATCACCACCCGCACATTCGCGCTTTGAATCTGAGGACTCAGCAACGTGAGGATTTCGTCGGTCACCACCCGCAGGTCGGTGGTCTGGACCTTGACTTTCTCCGGCCGAGCAAACGCCAGAAAACTCGTCATGGACTGATTCAGACGCTCGACCTCGCGCCCCATGAATCCCATCGCCTCGCGCAGCAGCTCCGGGGACTGCGGATCATCCGCATCGAGTTCCTCCCGGGCAACCGACAGATTTACGGAAATCGCATTCAACGGGTTCCGGATCTCGTGGGCCAGACCCGAGGCCAGTGTCCCCACATACGCCATACGACCCAGTTTCTCATTTTCGGCAAGCAGGTGGACCTGACGGCGGGAAAGCAGCATCACCAGGTAGATGCCCAGGGCCAGCACCGACACGAAGGCAAAGACGAGACTCCAGAGCAGACGCCCGATCTGCTGGCCGGTCGTCTCGATCTCCCGCCCGATCGCACTTTCCTGAACCAGAAAATCCAGATACCCGATCAGTTGTTTCCCCCGGTGAATCGGGATTTCGAGCGGGACCGTCCGCAACTCGGGATTCTTCTGTTTGAGATGCAACTGGATTTTGTGAAAATCCAACGGCAACGGCTTTCCCTCTTCGTCCAGTTCATTCTCGATCGAGATCTGAATATCGGCGCCATCCACCGTGGTCATGACCACTTCGCGCTTCTCATTCACCACCCGTACGGCCAGATAATTCCCCAGAACGGCATTGAGACGCTGGCCCAGATTCGTGTCGCTCTGAAGCGTCTGGAGCGTGGCTTCCTGCCCCCCCTGTTCGAGCGCGTCGAGAATCGCCTGAACCGCCCGGCGCCCCTGTTCCTCGGCCATCTGGTACGCCTGCTGGCGCTGCACCCGCTCGAGCGCCGAAATCCAATAGGCGTTGAGCAGAATCACCCCTGTCCCCAGCAAGACCAGGCACAGAATGAAGACCAGAACGATCTGCATGCGAAACGAAAGACGACTGAGCAACATACCGCCCCACACTCTCACGATTCGGCGCGTCGGCGTCAAACTCACCCCACCACCCCGGACGGCGTTTTCGGCAAGGCAACCTCCCCCTTGCCGGAAAAACCCCCAAGGCCCCGGTTACTAACGAGCAAAAACTGTACCGGAAAGAAAAAGGATGTAGAAAAGCGAAGCGCAACGCCCCCCCCCCAAAAAAAAACGGCCCCGCGGTGAACTAGTGTCCCTGGCCGATTCTGTCGGCCTCCGCCGTCTGACCCGCCACAGCAACCGGTCCCAGGGACTGCGAAGCCCTTGAGGCTTTGTTCAGAAGTTCCGGCAATTGCCGCGCCAGATCCGGATTCTGCGCCGCAACCGCTTCCAGATGCCTCTGCAAGTCCTCCAGCGACTGTTCCTGGAGCCCCTGAAATTCGCCCTGGATCTCGCGCCGAACAATCCGAAAATCCCAGACCGACAGGAGGAACAAACCCACACACAACACCAGACACCCCCCCATTCGCGCAAGCCGAACCACAATGGACACATTGTCTGGAAGAACCATATAGCGCGCCAGAACCACCACCCCCGCCAGCATGAGCGCCCCGAGACCCCGCCGCACCAACCGGCTGCGCGCGGCCAGCCGCGCCTCGAGCGGCACATCGGTGCCCACCCGCAGGAAACTGAGGATCTCAAGTACCCCCAACACGATGGCCACCACCAGCCCCCCCACCGTGAAAACCAGAATTCCCCCGCTTTGGTTCACCGTCAGCCCCTTTCTCTCGACAAACCCTCGATCTGCCCCCACTCCCTGCCCGACAACTCCAACATTATGACACGTCCCCCCCCTCGCCTTCCAGCAATTCCCCCCTCCCCCCCCCCCCAC
>DAOPYU010000056.1:0-15077 GCA_035353095.1 Candidatus Sumerlaeota bacterium
CTGCAGAAGCCGCCCTGGTGGACTCCGCGGTATGCGATCGTGTTCGGGTGCGGATTGGTTGTGTTGATCCTGCTGGCGCTGGGATGGGCGACTCTGTTGCAGCGCAAGGTACGGGAGCACACGGAGCAGATTCGCCTGCGGATCGAGGCCGAGACCGCGGTGGGGCGGCGGTTCTCGCTGGTCTGGGAAAATTCGGTGGATGGGATGCGCCTGACCAATGCCGACGGAGAGATCATCCAGGTCAACAAGGCGTATTGCGAACTGGTTCAGAAGAGTCGGGAAGAACTGGAAGGGCACAATCTCGAAGTGGTGTATCCCGAACCGGATCGGGAACGACTTCTGACCATGTATCAAGATGAATTTCCCCGCCGGGCGATCCCGCCCCGGCGGGAAGGGAAAATGACCCTCTGGAACGGCAAGACGTTCTGGTTCGAGCAGACCAACACGTTCTTCGAGCAGCCGGGACAACCGCTACTGCTATTCAGCCAGCTTCGCGACATCACCGAACGGAAGCGGGCCGAAGAGGTCGTCCGGACGCAGATCGTGGCGCTCACACGACCGTTGGACGATCCGGCGGGTATCCAGTTTGGCGACCTCTTCAATATCGAAGAGATTCAGCGTATTCAGGACAGTTTTGCAAATGCGACGGGGGTTGCTTCGATCATCACGCAGCCGGACGGGACTCCCATCACACGGCCCAGCAATTTCTGCCGGTTGTGTCGGGATGTGATCCGAAAGACCGAGATCGGATTGGCCAACTGTTACAAGTCCGATGCGACTTTGGGGGGCAGCCATGCCACGGGGCCGATTATTCGGCCCTGCCTGAGTGGCGGTTTGTGGGATGCGGGCGCCAGTATTAATGTCGGAGGAAAGCATATTGCCAACTGGTTGATCGGGCAGGCACGGGATCCCGGTCAGGACGACGAACAGATGGTGCAATACGCCGACGTAATTGGCGCTGACCGCGAAGAGTTCCGCAGTGCGTTGGCGGAGGTCCCCGTGATGTCTCGTCAACAATTCAGCCAGGTCGCCAATATGCTGTTTTCGTTTGCCGGTGAGTTATCGCTCAAAGCCTATCAGAATGTCCAGCAGGCGCGCTTTATTACCGAACGCAACCATGCCGAAGAAGAAAAGGAACATCTGCAGGCCCAACTGCTTCAGGCGCAGAAAATGGAAGCGGTGGGACAGCTGGCGGGCGGAGTCGCCCACGATTTCAACAACCTGCTGGCTGTCATTCTGGGCTACGGGGAACTGATTGAGACGGGGTTGCCCGAGAACTCGCCCTGGCGCGAGGAGGTGTTGCAGATCATTTCGGCCGCTCTGCGGGCCAAGGACTTGACGCGCCAGCTGCTGGCCTTCAGCCGCAAGCAGGTGCTCGAGATGAAACCGGTGGACCTCAATCTGCTGGTGGAAAATATGGAAAAAATGATGCGTCGCCTGCTGGGGGAGACCATTGAACTCCTGGTGATCCTGGCGCCCAATCTCGGGCGGGTCAAGGCCGATACCACGCAATTGCAGCAGGTCATGTTGAATCTTTGTGTCAACGCTCGCGATGCGATGCCGGGAGGCGGTGTGTTGACGATCGAGACGCAGGCGGTGCCATTCGCGGGCGAAGAGTCGGTGCGTCCGGCCACTTTACAGGCTTGTCCCTATGTCCTCCTCTCGATCAGCGACACGGGACACGGGATGGATGCGGAAACGCAGCGCCGGATCTTCGATCCCTTCTTTACGACAAAAGAGGTGGGAAAAGGGACAGGGCTGGGGTTGGCGACCGCCTACGGGATTGTGAAGCAGCACGGGGGGGAAATTCTGGTCGAGAGCGTTCCCGGGCATGGGTCGGTGTTCAAAGTTTTTCTCCCGGAAGCGCAAGTGGATCGGGAGGAAGTGAAAGGAAGTTCCGAGGAAGGGACCTCTGAGGGCCAGGGCGAAGTCATTCTGGTGGTGGAGGATGAGCAGGTCGTGCGGGAACTGACCTGCCGCATGTTGACGAGTCTGGGGTACCGGGTCATCGAGGCCCCAGAGCCGGAACTGTGCGGGGAAATCGCGCGAAGTTCCGATCGGATAGACCTTCTGTTGACGGATGTCATCATGCCGGGCCTGAACGGACGCCAGGTGTACGAACAGATCAAGGGTATCCGGCCGGATCTCAAAGTGATTTTCATGTCGGGTTATACGGACGATGTCATAGCGGATCAGGGGATCCTGGAGGAAGGGGTCCACCTCATCAATAAACCGTTCAAAGCGGCGGATCTCAATAAGGTTGTTCGAGAAGTCCTGAGAACCTGAGACAGACCGGATATTCCGGCGGCATACCGGGAACTGACGGGTGAGGAGACAGAGGAGACTCTGCATTTTCGGCAGGAAAAGGATTCTCTCCAAACTGGCACGGCTGATGCTCTCTAACATCAATAGCGAGAAAGAACCGGATTCATTCTCCCGGAATCCGGGAGTGGTGTATTTTTTCTCTTCGAGCATTTCCGGTTCGGTTCGTCACAAAGTTTTGCAAACGGCTGCGAGAATTGGCATCCCACACCATCAGGTTACTCTTGACTTTCTCGCCGCTTAATGAGAAAAGGAAACGGCGTTATTTCCACTGTGCCGGGGGATGTGCCGACATCCCGGAAAAACGCGTTGTACGATTTGTGATAAGATAAATAGACTCAGTTGCCGTTCTCTTTCTTCCGGATTGTTTGCCATCTCAAAATACCACTGTTCAGGCCGAGTGTTGCCAGGAGGGCCTGCAATGAGGGAACTACTCCCGGGGAGCCGATTTTACATGCGGAAAACCTTTGGTGTTCTGTCACGGGTTTTCATCCTGATTGTGGGAATTTTTTGCCTGTTTTCACAGCCTTGTCTTTCTGCGGATGAGACGGCGTCTGCCTCCCCAGTTCTTGAAAAATCTACAGCCTTCGCTTCTTCGGCCTCGGCCGTCTTGAAGACGCCCTCCTTCCAGGTTTTTCCCCGGTCCGTTTTTGTTCCTGAAGGGGATTCGTTGACTGTGCAGGTGAGCCTTTCGGCTGATCCGGGCCGGACGGTGCAGGGAGAGGTCGTCCGCCTTTCCGGCGCCGAGGGACTTTCGGTGGCCGTGGGGGGGGCCTTCACCCTCCCCGACAAGGCGTGGTCACTTCCGGTGACCGTGCGGCTTGAGGCGGCGTCGGATGCGGATCGGGTCAATGACACGGCTGTCTTCTGTATTCGGGAGACGGAGGAACCGGCAGGGGCGGACCGGGTCGAGGCCACCACCTTCACGGCCACGCAGCTGGATCGGGATGCGGGACGGGCGGTGACTGGCGCCATCGTCGGAAACACGGTGTGGGGCGAGACGAGTGGCACGTATGAGGTCCAAGGGGCCGTGGAGATTGCCGCCGGGGCCAAACTGACGATTCTGCCGGGGGTTCTGGTTCAACTGGCTGGTTCCGATGGGAAGTTGGTTTGCCGGGGGGAACTGGACGCAGAGGGGGCTATCTTTCTGGGGAGTACAAATGCCCTGCCGGATGCCAGCCGCAAGAATCTGATCCAGCTGGCGCCAGCCAGCCGTGCTGTATTTGAGGGATGTACGTTTATCAGCCATGAAACGAATCCCGACTGGGAGGCGGACTGGGAGCAGTGGTCCGCGGTGATCGCGGCGGAGTCCGACGCGACCCTGACGGTGAAGCGTTGCGCCTTCGAGTCGGATAATGTGGGGGGCTACCGAACCCCCTATGGAGTCTATGCGGGAAGTGGATCGTCCGTGACGGTTCAGGCGGGATGCGGATTCCGGGGCTTTCGCGCGGGAGTTCGCTGGGCGGCGGACGCTTCTCTGGCGATCGAATCCGGAATCGGGGCTGAGTTCTGCGAAGGGGTGGTGTGCCTGGGCGGAGATCAACAGCGGGACGCGCGGATCACCGGTTCCCCAGTCCGGATTCTCGGACATTCGTTGAATCAGAAGTCGGGGACGCTGGTGTTTACGGGGTGTGCTATTCTGGCGGATACCTTCGCCAATCTGAATAATGGACCCGTGGATGGGTTGGTCGTCGGGGCCAATGGCCGCATCGAGTTGCGGGGCGGTTCGTTGACCGTCGTCGAACAAAGTGCTGAATGGAATAATTGGGACTGGCGGGATGCGGCGGTGGATCTGGACGGGGGCAGCCTGCTGGTGGATGGCTGCCAGCTGCGCTGCGACAACACGTCCGGTTTCCGGACCAAGTACGGGATCATGACCGATCCCAACGCGCGCCTCGAGGTGCGCAATGCCTCGATTTCCGGGTTCCGGGCCGCGATCAACTGGACGCCGGACAGCGACCTGAGTGGAATCGCCTCGACGGTGGTCTTCAGTGGAAACGAGTATGACGCCGTTGTGAGTCACGGCGGAACCCAGAGTCGGAATGTTTTGGCGGTAAGTCTGCCGATTCACTTGCTGGGACCGCTCAAGCAGACCGCCGGAACCTTGAAACTCTCGAATTGTCAGATTGAAGCCGATACCTGGGCGAACCGCAACGGGGTCTCGCAGGATGGTCTGGAAGTGGCTGGAAGCGGGCGCGTGGAATTGCGCTGGTGCTCGTTCAAGACCTTCGAGCAGAGCGCCAGCTGGAACGATTGGGCGTGGCCGGATGCGGCGATTGATCTGGATGGCGGCAGCCTGCTGGTGGACGCCTGCCAGTTTGTCTGCGACAGCAGCAGTACCAGTCAGCGCACCCAGTATGCCATCATGACGGCGCCTGCGGCGCAGGCCCAGGTTTCGGGTTCGCAGTTTTCCGGTTTCCGGGCGCCGATTCGCTGGGAAGTCAACAGCGAGTTGAGCGGTATCGCGTCCAATGTCGTCTTTTCGGGAAACGAGTACAATGCGGTGGTGAGCCCCGGAGGGATTCAGACGCGCAATGTCGAAGCGACGAAACTGCCCCTTCACCTTTTCAGTCAGATCCGGCAGACCAGCGGGACGCTCAAGTTGACCACCTGTACGCTCGAGGTGGAAACCTGGGCCAACCGCAACAATGCGTCGGTGGATGGGTTGGTTCTCGAAAAGACGGGGCGTGTGGAACTGCGCGGGTGTTCGGTGACCACGCTCGAACAGAGTGAGAGTTGGAACAACTGGGCCTGGCAGGACGCCGCCGTGGATATGGACGGGGGGAGTCTGCTGGTCACGAAGTGTCAGTTCCGGTGTGATACGGGCAACGGTCGGCAGACCAAGTACGCCCTCATGACGGCGCCGGACTCGGAAGTTTCGATCGAGAAGTCTTCCTTTGGCGGGTTTCTGGGAGGGGGGATTGCGTTCTTGCCCAATGCCGATCTGGCCGGGGTGGGAACGCAACTGACCACGCTGGACGACCAGCCGGTCATCCACGCGCGCGGCGGGGTCTGGACGCGCGATGTGACCATGCGGACGCTCGATGTGTACTTCGATAATGCGCCCTGTATTTTCAACGGGGCGACGCTGACGGTGGACAACTCGATTTTACGGTCGAATTTTGCCACGCAGCCCCAGAAGAAGTTTTCCGCGTTGCGTTTTATCAATGGCGGGCGGGCGGAAATCACGGAAAGCCGGTTGCTGGGGTATGAGTGGGGCGATGCGGGGGATGGAACCAGTGCCTGGTCGGCTTTCATGGTGGTGGGCAATGACGCCGGGGATACCAGCACCCTGGTTCTACGCAATTCCTATCTGGGGAGCGGGCGGATCGCAGGCGAACCGGCGCCCTTCTACGGGATTGTCTCGCACAGCCGTTCGAGTGTGGAGATTACGGACAGTCTGATTCACAACAACCATTGTGCGCTTTATTTTGACCGGGTTCCCGCGTCTGTGGCCCTTTCGAATAATGAATTTCAGGGCAATACCCTTTACGCCGTTCGCAACACGGGTCCCTCCCGCCTGACGGCGTTCAACAACTGGTGGGGGTCGCCCACGGGACCGCGGCATTCGAGCAACCCGGGGGGAGTGGGGGACCCGGTCTCGAATTACGTGGACTATGCGCAGTTCAAGATCGAGAGTCCCGGAACCGCCACGTGGCTTCTCAATCCGGTGGCGGGGCAGGAAACCAGCAATCTGTTCGATCTGGAAAACCAGACGGGGGTGGAATTGATGGGGTTCCGGGTCAAACCCGGTGAGATTCAACTCGAACAGCTGGTGTTTCGGTTGCAGGACCGGCTTGCGGGAGATGCCATCTTCGATTGGAACAAACTGCGTAATTTCCGCCTGGTGGAAGATACGAACGGCAATGGAAACGTGGATTCCGGGGAAACGCGCCGGGTGGGGGGGACTCCGACTCTGGTGGCCCGGGGGGAGAATCTGTATCTGATTTTCGGGCAGCCGTTCTTTTCTCAAAAGGATTCTGAGAAGGGCTACATCCTGTTGGCCGACGCGCTGGGATTGTCGCTGGGCGATGCGTTCATCGTACAGTTGATGGACAACAATTCGAGAATCCGGACTCCGCTCTTCGGCGCCGATGTCAGTCCCGTCTATCACTATTTCATGGAAGGCAAGGTGGTGCTTTCCGATCCTTCCTACGGTCAGTTCGGGGACGACATGACCGGTTGGGCCACCCAGAACGCGGTCCGAATGCTGGGGTTGCAGTTCCGCAGTCCCCGCATGACGGTCAATCAGGTGGTGTTCCATCTGAGTGAGGTTGCGGGCCTGATGCCGGATAATTTTCTGGGGTTTGAACTGGTTCAGGATACGAACCACAACGGGTTGGCCGACGTGAGCGAAACGGTTCGCGTTTCCGATCCCGATTTTCAGATGGACTATGAGGGGGGAACGGGGACCCTTGTTTTCAAGACGGCTGTTCCCGCCAATGGCGACTATCTCCTGATGGGGCGTTTCCGCTTCCTCGGGGGGGATGAAAAATTGATGGTTTCGGTCGGGGCGGACGATGTCACCGTGCAGGGTGATTTCCCGGTGGATGGCCGGGTGACGCCCGTGCGCCATGCGGTCGAATCGCCCACCACGCTGGGGACCTCTCCCCAGTGGTTCCCGGAAACCCTGAGCGAGGTCAAGCCCCGGCCCGGTCTGGTGATTGCGGGCTTTCTGCTCCAACCGCCCGGGCGCGAGGTATTGGGATTGCGTCTCGACCTGCGCGATATGGTGGGGGTTCAGGCGGGAGATCTGGGGAACGCGCTGCTCTGTCGCGACCTGGATGAGGATGGGGTGCTGGACGCGGGGAGCGATGTGATTCTGGCGACCGGCAAAATTGAAGTGTCCGACACGACGGGGACGATTCGTTTCACCAAGGCGTTTACGCCCGGCGAGCAACTGGCGAATGGCTCCGTTTCCGCTTCCCCCTTTGCGCTTTGCAGCTACCTGATCGTGGTGGATTGGTTGAAGCCTCAGGCGGGGGATGAGTTTTCGGCGGCGCTGCGCGCCGATGGCGTTCTGGTTTCTCCCGACTTGCGGGTGACGGGCGACCTGCCCTGGACCCGCTGGGTGGTGCCGGGGGGCGAGGTGACAGATGGGCACATGGGGCTTTCCAAGTGGGCGCTCGATTACCGCAGCCCGGGAGGGCGGATGTGCGCGGCCCGATTCAACCACGCGGGTGACCGGGTGATTATCGGGTACGACACGGGGTCCGCCTGGGTGTTCGATGCGGACACGAACACGCCCCAGATGATGCTCAAGGACCATTCCGACCAGATCCGCTACGCGGGCTTTTCCTCCGACGATGCCTATGCGGTTACCGTCACACGCGACGGGGTGTTGAATACCTGGGGGCTCGCAGACGGCAAGCGAACGTCGTTTTATTTCAGCGACATGACGATCACCGCCGCCGAACCGTCACCCGACTTGAAGGATCTGCTGGTGATCAGTCAGGACAAGGCGATTCTGCTCGATGTCGAGACGCAGCGGCGCAACTGGGAGTTCAGTTCCCCGGGGTACAAGGTCTTGACGGCCACCTTCTCGCCCAATGGCCAGTATGTGTTGCTGGGGGCAAGCGACCGTTTTGCCTACCTGCTGGACCGGTACACGGGCGCGGAAATCCGGCGGTATGCCGGCCACTCGGACGTGGTGACCGCCGTGCAGTTCACGGGGGACAGTGCGCACTTCATCACGGGCAGCAGCACGCTGGATTTCGGAACGGTCAACCTCTGGCAACTGGACGGGACCATCCTGCGGACCATTTCCACACAGGGACAGGTGGTGCAGGGGGCGGCGGTTTCCGATGACGGGTCCCGCATTGCTCTGGTGACCGGGGTGGATCAGGCCAATTCGGTCTTGAATTCCTCGGATGTGGCGCCCGATCCGGTTCAGGGGATCAAAGTCGTCAATCCGGCGAACGATGTGGTCCGGTTGCGCATCTACGGTGACTCGGTGGATGAACTCTATTCGATCCCTCTGTATTCGCGTGGAAATTTGAGTCAGTTCTCGCGGGACTTCAGCAAACCGCTGGAGCATTGGAACAAGTATGTCGGGTCCTTGTGTTTTGACCGCCAGACCCGGCGGGTTCTGGTGACGTCGTATGACTACCTGCCAGCAACGGCTGCGCAAGGCTACCCGGACAACAAGCAGTTGATCGAGTCGGCGGACAACGCCTGCTTCCGTCTGAGCGATGGCCGGTTTCTCCGCAAGTGGGGCTTGGATGGCGCGTTTCAGGACACGAACCCGGAGGATGCCCGGATCACCGATTTCCGTCCGCGCATGTCGGTGGATGGCAACCGGATTTTCTGCATGACGGATCATGGCCTGACGCTCCTGCCGCGTACGCCCGGGAAGCCGATTCACAACACGACGTACCTGAATCAGATGCAGGGGTTTGACATTTCCCGCGATGGCGTGCGCGCGGCCTGGATGAAAAACCTCGATACCGCCAAGAATCCCTATGCCGAAGATGAACTCTGTTTCTCGCTGGCCTCCGATGAAGGCGGTTTCACCTGTCTGATTCAAAAACCGTGGCCGCATCCAGCCGGACAGAAGCATGGCGACTACAACATGCTGTCGCTTTCGCCCAATGGCTCCTTCCTGGCCGCGGGCGACCGGCTGTACTCGATGCTGACCGGCGAGCAGTTCTCGAACTTCGCAACGGTCAACCGGGAGTACCGAAGCGGGTTTACACGCGACGGCAAGTATTGGGGTTTCACGATGGGTAGTCCGAGCAGCGCGGTGCGGACCATGCGCACGCTGGACAAGAACGCGACGCTCTACAATATCATCAACACGCTGGATGTGGCGGCCAGTCCCTTCAAGATGCTTTACCATCCGGACGGACATCAGATGGCGGTGGTCTTCGAGACGGTGGGGGTCCGGTTTTACGACATGCCCACGTACAAGCCGGGCATTCTCTGTCCCTTCGAGGGGAAGATCAACGATGCTGCGCTCTCGGATGACGGAACGCTTCTGCTCATTGCCGGGGGGAATACGGTTCGTCTGTATGACACGAAGACGGGCCGGGTCCTGCGTTCGTTCTACGCGCAACATGCCAATGTTCGCGACACGCAGGCCATCGCGGTTCAGTTCGGGGAACATGACAACCAGATTCTGATCGGGTGGGGTTACAACTACGTGGAGGTGTTCAAACGTATCAAGCCGGTCAGTTTGACGATCACGCCTTCCGAGCGGATTCTTTTGCCTCGGCAGTCGCAGGCCTATCGTTTCGGCATGACGCTTGAAGATGGAACAATTCTGGATGTGACGCCTGAAACGGGTACCGAGAATACGACGTTCTCGTTGCGGGTTTTGCCGGTGGGGAAGGCGTCGGTTCGCGATAATGTGGTGACCGTGGCGCCGGGCGCCAGTGGGGACTTTACCGTCCGGGCCGTTTACAAGGAGGCGGGGCTCTGGCTCGAGGCTCAGGCGCATGTGACAATCGGGGAGAACCCGGTGGCCCAGTTGGAAGTGAGTCCCGCGAGTTATTCCGTCCCCGTCGGGGTTTTCCGTCCCTTCTTCTATACCGCCCGCTATAGCGACGGGTATCAGGAGGATGTGACGGATCGGGTGACGCTGAGCGCGGCGGACGGGCAAAACCTGACGATTGTCGGCAATCAGGTCAAGGTGAATCCCAGCGCGCCTTCCGGTTCCTATACGGTCACGGGAACATTTTCGGATGGAAAGGGGACCCGGTCCGTTGAAAGCCACCTGACCGCCCAGGCGCCGGGAACCGTGTGGGGACGGTTTGCGGTGACGGGAGGCGGGGACGGCTTATCGGGCGCTTACAGTCCGGATCAAACGCGGTTGGCGCTGGGATTCGGTTCGGGCGGCGTGAGCCTCTATCAGGTTGCGTCCGTCCCCAGTTACAATGTCCTCGAACGCACTTTCGTTGCCCATTCCGGCGCGGTACGGGCCGTGGCGTTCTGCGACAACCAGCAGCTGCTGACGGCGGGCGAGGACGGAACTCTCCGGTTGTGGAACGTGGACGATCCCACCACGCCGGTTCTGACCTGTTACCACGAGGCGCCCGTTACCGCCGCGGCGGGTTCTGGAATGTTGATGGCTTTCGGGGATACGCAGGGGAATGTCGGACTCTTCAACGCGCTCACCCGCCAGATCGTCTGGATGAAAAAGATCCATACGGGCGCGGTTCGGAGTCTGGCGCTGGATGCGACATCGGTTCTTTCCGGTGGTGAGGACGCCACGCTGGCGCTTCTGAACGGGGCGGATGGACGCGTGGTTCACACGTGGACTTCTCTGCACTCGGCGCCCGTGGTGGCGGTCGGGTTCGGCTCGACCACCGATGCCGCGAACAAGGCGTTGCCGGTTCTTTACAGCGTCAGTCAGGACAAGAGCGCGGTGGTTCTGAAACGGTCGGATGCCGCGATCCTGCAGCAGTACACCTTGCCCGAGACTCCGACCGCTGCGATGATGGTGGGGGGCGAACTCCAGGTCGCGACCAAGAATCCTCCCTGCCTCTGGGTGTACGACAGCAAGAGCGGTTCGCTCCTGCGGATGTTCGAGATCGCGCCGCAAGAGGGGGAGATTGCCCGGATTCTGGCGGAGCCGACCGGGAAGTACTTCCTGACGGGTCGGCGTTCGAGTCTGAGCAAGAACAGTGTCAATTTCGGTCTCACAATGAATCATCTTGCGGCCTCCGACGAGGTCTTCACGCCTTCGGGGTCGTTCCAGTTCTGGGAGAGCAGCCGGGGGCTGTATCGCGATTCCGTGGCCCACACCAAGCCGCTGGTGGATATGCGGGTCGTCGGGAATGACCGCCTGTTCACCCAGTGCGAAAAGCGGACGTTTCAGTGGAATTTCGATCCGTTGAAACAGGTCACGTCGAGCCAGCGGATTCTCGAGTCCGCCTATTTCTCGAAACCGGTCTATTCCGGCTTGGATGTGACCGGCGATGGGGAATTGCTGGCCATCCGACTGATGAAATCCATTTATCTGTACGACACGGTTCTGGGGCAGACCTGGGATGCGCTGGAATTGAATTCGGAGTCCGGTCCCTTTGCGCTCTCGCCACAGGGGCAGTATCTGGGCGCTGTGGATACCCGCACCCGACTCTGGAATCTGGCGAATTTTTCCCAACTCGGGGAAGACGTCCGGAAAGCCTCCTCGCTGGACTTCCGGGGTTCCTTCCTGACGGGTGTGGTCACTGCCGGGCGCCAGCTCTGTCTCTTGAACCCGCAGGGACGTCTGGTGGCCGAGAGTGCGACCCAGCATTTCCCGCTCAAGGTACTGGTGAGCGATTCGGGCGCCTGCTGCGCTGTTGTCTCCTATGAAAAAGAGCAAAGCGGTTCGTTGAGTCGGTATTCCTATTACGTCGAAGTCTTCGATTCGTCGGATGCGGTTCTGAACAATCCGCTTCAGGGACGACCGGTTGCCAAGGGGACACCGCTCCTGCTTTTCTCCACTCCGTGGGGATTGGACGGAGAATTTCTGGTTTCCGACTGGGTACTGGCTGTTTCCAGCACGGGTAAGTCTCTTCTGGTGGGGCCCGGGGGCGCTTCTTCGGTCTGCCTGCCGGCCGGTCTTCGCAGCGCGCGCCTCTATAAGACCGACCGGATGGCTCTGGAACAGGAGTTCTATCCGTCGAATGTCCCGAGCCAACTGGCGGCGGGTCTGGCGGGCGCCGGATTCTCGAAGGATGGGACTGTCCTGGCGGTGGCCTGGCGTGACGGATATGCGGAACTTTACCGGCGCGACCTGCCCGCTTCGCTGGAACTGGGGCTGGTTGAAACGGGATCTTCTCCGCAGGCGGAGCCGGTTTATGGTTCGGATCTCGAAGTTTTTCAAGAACGTGTGTACGACCTGCAGGCGCGCCTGCGCTACGCCGATCAGAAAACGGGCGAGGTGACCGGCGCCACGGCGTTCCGGGTCGAACCTGCCGGTAAAGCGACGATCACCGGCCATGAGTTGCGGCTTTCCAACGCCTGTCAGTATGGCGATACGCTTCTGCTGACTGGGGAGTTTCAGGATTCCACGCGGACCTTGCAGGCCAGCGCCACCCTCCATGTCACGGTGCCTACGGGCGTCTTGCGAGTGACTTTGCTGCCTGCTGAGGCGGTTCAGGCCGGAGCGCGGTGGCGGCTGACGTCCGAGGAGGCCGGGGTCTGGCACGGGGTCGAGGAAACTCTGACCTGTGGCGTCGGGGTGTACACCCTGGAGTTCAAAGACGTGACGGGTTGGACAAAGCCGGCTTCCCGACAGGTGACGATTCTCCAGAACCAGACAACGGAAGTTTCGGCGCTTTATGTCAAGGAAGGGACCTGTTCCCTGACGGTTCTGGGCGAGGGGGCGGGAACCGGTTCGGTGACGAAGAAACCCGATCTGCTGAACTACCCGGCGGGAACTCTGGTGGCCCTGGTGGCCGATCCTTCGACCAGTTCGACCTTTGCCGGATGGTCGGGTGATGTGCCCGCCGATCAGGCGCAGGCCCGTATCATCATGCTGACGATGGATGCAAACAAGGTGGTGACGGTCCACTTTGACGTGGCCCGGTACCGGTTGAATGTGGGGGTGGCGGGCGAGGGAAGCGTGGCCCGGAATCCGGAGGGGGACGTCTATGCGTACGGAACGACCGTGACCCTGACCGCCACACCGGCCGTCGGGCAGGTGTTCAAAGGGTGGTTTGGCGATGTTCCCGCAGACCAGACCCTGACCCAGCCCCTGACGATTGTCATGGATTCCACCCGGACCCTGCTGGCTTCGTTCGGCGTTTCCGGAAAGAACACTCTGACCGTGACACAGACCGGGGAAGGAACGGTGGGCCGGGCGCCCGACCAGACGGATTTCAACACGGGAGACTCGGTGGTCTTGACCGCTGTTCCGACCGAAGGGTGGACATTCAGTCGTTGGACCGGCAATGTGCCGGCGGACAAGGAGACTGTTAACCCGCTGACTCTGACAATTGGACAGAATACGGCGGTCGAGGCTGTTTTCGAACGGATTCAGATCCCTCTGACGGTCAAACAGAGCGGTACGGGAAAAGGGACCGTTTTGCGGGAACCGGATCAGGTGCTCTACCCCTTTGGGACGCAGGTTCGGCTGGTGGCTTCGCCCAATGAGGGGTCCTGTTTCCTGGGGTGGAGCGGAGATGTGCCCGAGGGACACGAGGGGGACAATCCGCTGGTGTTGAACCTGGACACGACGCGCACGATCACGGCTCTGTTCGATCTGCGCCTGAGCGGTTCCCGCAGTATTGTGGCGACTCAGAATCTCTCCACGTATCTGATCACCGTCTCGTGGAGCGCGGTGCCTTCCGCCACGCACTACCAGTTGTTCCGGGCCGATCTCCCGGAGGGAAAAATGGAGGCGATTACCCCGTGGATTCCCGATCTGAAGTTCTATGACGACACGGTGGTCAGCGGGTGCCAGTATCGTTACTGGGTTGTGGCGGCTCGGGACTCGCAGGGGACCAATCCCGGAGTTCTGGCGGGACCGGCTGTCGGCTCGACCAATCCCGATTCGCCCCTGCCTGAAGCCTACCGGCTGACTGTGGTCAATTGTGCCATCACCTCGGACAGCATGACGTCGGGGCTGAAGTTCAGTGGGTGTTCGCTCAACTCGACCATCAAGATTGATTTGTACAAGGGAGCCTGGAAACCGGATACGGACACGGTCCGGTATTATCGGAATGTGACCGAAATCCCTCGCGTGGAGGTTGAGGGCGACCTGTTGTTGTTGCAGTCGGCCGCTCCGATTCACCATCTGCTTGTTTCCGGGTATCTGAAGTCGCTGTCGGCGCGGGGCGGGGTGCGCCTGCTCGAGGCCGGCAGGGCGGGAACGATCAAGGTGGAAGCCAGCAAGAACGCCCGGGCCAAACAACCGACGTTCGCCCGGACCGATATCCTGACGCGGGAATCTGATCCGCTGATTAAACAGACGATCCAGTTGAAAGGGGGGGTACTGGAGAATCTGAATGTCCAGCAGCCGGTGACAAAATTGGCGGTGGCGACGAAATGTTACCGGGATTCCTCAAAAGTGAAGACGATCAGCGTCGGGGGGATCGGGGCGTTGCGGCTGGTCGAACCGGATGTGCTGGCTGGCAAGGCGGCGGTACGGGGGGCGGTGTACGATCCCGACACGGTCCGCGCTCCTTCGATCCAGACGATTCAGGTGACCGGTGGCCCCATTCTTTCGGACGTTATTGCCGGTCAGTTGAATCGGATTTCGGCTGTTTCGTCCGTCTATACGGTGGGTGCCTCCCGCCTGGTCTGTCAGGGGAACCTGCGGGTCAGTCGGATTGTCTGCGAGGGCGATTTGAATGTGCTCGAGGCCCGGGCCCGGCGGTTGAACGGCAAGTCCTGGGTGGGAGGCAAGCTGGGGTACCCCGACCAGCCGGATCTGATGGGGGTGCTGGCGGACAACATTCGCACTCGGGTGGCGGGGGATGGGCTGGTGTCCGGGATTTTCCGGGCGGGCTATGACCGGGCCACGGAAAAACCGCTCTATACGGGGTTCATCCGGCAGATTCAGACAAAGTATGGAGAACTGCGCGGCGAAGCCCATGTTTCGCTGCTGGCGCCCCTCATCAAGTTTATACCGGGACAGGGAAGTTATTTCGCGGTCTATCGAGAAGAACCGGTCGAATGATTTCCGGGTTTCAAGTGTGTCATGTGGATCGTGGTTGCGACCTTGTGCCGCAACCACGATCCGTAAAGAATCTTCATGTAGAGCATTTGCCCAAAAGGAATCAACGAATGGATTTTTTTCTGGTTTAGCCTCTTTTCCGTCATTC
>DAOPYU010000057.1:0-15074 GCA_035353095.1 Candidatus Sumerlaeota bacterium
ACAGGTTGACCTGCATGGAACCGAGCTTGAGCATCTGTTTCTTGTCGATCGTGGCGTCCAGTTGGGTTTCGGCGGTCAAGGGGCCGAACGTCGTCGCGCCAGAAGCGCCTGCCAGTTGGGTCGCCTTGAGGGAACCGGTCACGGCCACCGTGTCGGCTTTTCCCGCCGCCTCGCCCAGATTCAAATCGGCCGTAACGGCTCCCTGAGAGAAACGCGTCCCGGATTTCGGGGACAGGATTGCCTGCCAGCGGTCCAGTTGGAGATCGCGAACCGTCACCGTCAGGGCATTGGGCCCGATAGAACCCGCCTGGGGCAGCCTTGTGGCGACATTGATCTGGAGCGGCTTCAGGAGTTTGGCCACCACCACATCGCGCCCCTCGCCTTCCTCCTTCTGGCGAACGGAAACGTCCAGCTGATCCAACTGCACGGTCTTATGATCCGCCGGGTAGGCCGCGCGGAATCGCACGACCGAATCGGTCCGGGGAAAGCCGTCCTTGAACGGTCCGCCGGTCGCGTTCAGGTTTTTCACATCGAGCGCCACGTCCACGTTCTCGACCGCTCCGCTGGCCTCGAACGCCCCCCGGGCCTGCATGGCGACGGTCGTATCGCGGAAGTCCACCCCCTGCGCGGCGGCCAGGATGTTGAGCACCCGCCGGTCCACCGGTTTGAGTTTCAAGGCGCCCGTCCCTTTTTTCGTCTTCAGGTTCCACTCGACCCCCAGGTCGGCCTGGGCGAGCGTTTTTTCACCCGAGAAAATCCGCAACTGTGTTCCGCTGGTCTGGATCAGATCCTCGGAGGCCAGCACGACCCGGGGCGTCAAGGTGACGCCGTAAGACCCGAGATCAATCTCCTGAACCTTCCCCTGAACCTTCGCGATATCGAACGAACCCGTGAGGTTCTTGAACTTTTCGCCGGACGCCTCCACGGCCATCTTCCCATTGAAAACCGCCGAGAAATCCTGCATCTTCTTCGGTACGTCCGCATCCGGGCCCGGCACCGCCACCCGCGCGTTCAGTCGCGCGTTGGCGGTCAGCTCCGCCGGTTCCGTGAAGGTGAAACGGGGACACTCGACCGTCACCTGCTCGGCCCGATAGCGGTTCGGCTCCTTCTGTCCCGCCTTCAACTGCGTCAGAACCAGATTCAGGTTGTCCACCTTGGCGTTGCGGATATCCACGGCGAAAGACAAAACCCCGTCCTTCTCCGAATCCGGATTCTTTTTCTTCTTCTCTTTCGAAAGCGGGAACGGACCGCTCAGGGTGCCATCGGCGTTCTGCGTCACGCGGACGGTGGCCGTGTCCAACGCAAACTCGCTCACATCGAGCGTCCCGCCCATCAGTCCCATCGGGCTGAACCGGCAGATCAGCGACTTCAATTCCAGGGCCGGGTCGGATTCGTTCTCCGCCGGACCGATCGTCACTCCCGTCAGTTCCACAGACCCGAAGGGGGAAAACTGGTACCCTTCCACCTCGACCGTGCGGCCCAGTTCTTTCTCGACCTGCGGCAACACCCACTGACGCAGGAACGCACGCGAACAGAGGTAGGAGTACCCCCCGGCGCCCAGCGCCAACAGCGTCAGAAACCCCGCGATCCCGAATTTCACCCACTTTTTCCCGCCCCCGCGAGGTCTTTGTTCCCACGTCGGCCTTAAAGGCGCGCCCGTCGTGACCGGTTTCCCATCTGGTTCTACCATGATCTTCAACTTCCCTTCATCAAGACATCCGGAGCTTCAGGAAAAAGGCCTCCGGGAGGATTCGACACAAAATTCTCATGCGATCCGGCATGGACCTCTCTGGCTGTCATCGGAAACAGGAGAAAAAACACCCGCCTCAGAACCGCAACCCCACACCCGCCGCATCTGAGACATCCATTACACACCAGAGGTTCCGGGCGGGTCAATGGTTTTGAAGAAACAGATGAGAAAGCATCGGGGTTGACATCGTTTTCTCCAGACGCTATGAATGATCTACCAGTCCAAGACACGTCCTGTTTTCGGACTTTCACCCGGGAAACAGACGAGGGACTTATCCACTCGAAATTCCGGGAGTCGCTGACCGGCAATCTCTTACGAAGCGGGTTCTCGATTCACTTCATTCAATTCGGAGGTTCTCGACACAATGCGATACAAACCCTATGGCAAAACCGGCGTTCAGGTATCCTGCGTGGGATTCGGTGGAATGCGGTTCGACACGTCCCAGCCCAAAGAAAAGAACGCCGAGCTGCTCCACTACGCCTGCGAGAAGGGGATCAACTACTTCGACACGGCGCCCGGGTACTGCGACGACCAGAGCGAGGACATCTTCGGCATCGCGCTCAAGAACATGCCCGGTCCCTTTTACGTCTCGACGAAAGGCATGCCCACGTCGTTCGACACCGCCCAGAAGGCCAAGGACCAGGTACGCCGGTCGCTCGACCGTCTGGGAGTCTCGAAGATTGATTTCTACCACATCTGGTGCCTGCGCAAACCGGCGCACTACGAACTGGCCATCCAGCCCGGCGGTCAGTACGACGGCCTGCTCGAACTCCAGCAGGAAGGGCTCATCGGCCACATCGTCTGTTCGTCGCACCAGCCGGGGCACGAGATCCGCCACATCGTCGAGGATGGGAAGGTCGAAGGGGTTCTGATGGGGGTGAACATCCTCAACTTCCCCTACCGCTGGGACGGCATTCAGGCCGCGTATCAGGCCGGAGTCGGCGTCGTGGCGATGAACCCGCTGTTCGGCGGCGCCATCCCGACGCACGAGAAGGAACTGGCGTTCCTCGCCTCGAACGGCGAAACGCCCACCGAGGCGGCGTTGCGTTTTGCGATGGCCTGCCCGGAAATTTCCACCGCCATCGTCGGGTTCACCACCCGCGCGCACATTGACATGGCCTGCGCCGTCGCCGACCGGGCCGAGCCCTTCACGCCCGAGCAACTCGACCAGATTCGCGCCCATATCGGCCAGAACATGAACGCCGCCTGTACCGGATGCGGTTACTGCGAGGGGTGTCCCCAGGAGATCCCGGTGGCAGCCTACATGCAGTTCTACAACGAGAAGCAGATCTTCGGCAAAACCGACGCGCAAATCGTCAAGGACATGGATTTCCAGCACGAGTGGGGCGTACTGGCCACCCGCAAGGCCTCGGCGGCCGAGTGTATCGAGTGCGGCCAGTGCGAGGAGGCCTGTACGCAACATCTGCCCATCATCGAACGCCTGGCCGAAGTCGCCCGGTTGGAAGCCGAAGCCGCAAAGAAATAGGAGAGGCGCCTCATAACTGCGTCCCTGACTCGATTACAGGAGAATCCAGAAGTTCTGATATAAGCGCAGCAGAACCCAAACTCATTGTTCCGGCGGGAGCAAAGGGCAATTGGTTGGGTTATTTCCTATCGAGACAAGGTCCCATCAGCGGAGAGTCTGGGGATTTCTCGCCCTTGGGGTTCGGGCACGACAGGGACATGAAGTGACAAACAGAGAGATTCCCCCCGAGGTGTTCCCTGAAGTTGGCCTGCTTGAGCAGGCTGTTCTTTGCCCCCTGCTTCAGCAGGGGGGGAGGTGGAATTCTCCCCATGTCCTGAAGCGCGCTTCAGCGCGGCTTCCCGGGAATCGCTTCACGCCTGGTCATTCGAAAGAAAGTCCGGCTGAAGCCGGCTCCAAATGATCTGGATGAACAGGAAACACCCCGCCTGAAGGCGGGTGCAAAGAAGAGCCCGCTGAAGCGGGCTGAGGGACCTTTTCAACACACAACATCTTCTGGATTCTCCCGGACGCTATTTCGAGTCCGGCGATTGTTTCCCACACAGCAGGAGGGGTCTCATGGAAAACAGGCCGTTGAGCAGTGGACTCCCGGGACTGGACCGGGTGGTGGGAGGCATTCTGGCGGGCGACAACGTCGTCTGGCAGATTGACGAGATCGAGGACTTCATCCCGTTCATCGAGCCGTACTGCGCCTATGCGCGACGGACGGGGAAAAAACTGATCTACTTCCGGTTTGCGAACCATGCCCCGCTGGCCACCGAGGAGGACGGCGCGCAGGTTCACACGCTCGACCCGGCGGAGGGGTTCGAGTCGTTCCTCTTCCAGGTCCACCGCGTCATCGAGGAAGCGGGCCGGGGCGCGTTCTATATCTTCGACTGCCTGACCGACCTGGTCACCCACTGGTACGGCGACCAGATGCTGGCCAACTTTTTCCTCCTGACCTGTCCCTACCTCTACGACCTGGCGACCCTCACCTACTTTCCGCTCCTGCGCAACCGCCACTCGTTCTACGCCACCTCGCCCATCACCGACACCACGCAGTTGTTTCTCGACGTACACCGGTATCAGGACGCCCTCTATGTCCGTCCGATCAAGGTCCTGCACCGTTATTCTCCGACGATGTACATGCTCCACGCCTGGCGAGGCAACGAATTCCCCGCGGTCACCGACAGCATCACCATCGCCGAGATCCTCTCACAGGTGCCCCGCCCCGAGCTGCAGGCCGGTCCGGCCCACCTCGATATCTGGAACCGCACCTTCGACCAGGCGCAAGCGCTCTTCGAAAGCCAGGGCGAAGACGCCTGCAACAGCGAGGAGGGCGCCCGACTCTTTCAACTCCTGATCCGCATGGCCATTTCACGCGATGACCGAATTGTGGAACTGTGTGAACGGCACTTCACGCTCAGTGAAGTGCTGCGCATCGGCGAGCGGATTATCGGAACCGGTCTGATCGGGGGGAAATCCGTCGGAATGCTGCTGGCGCGCGGCATTCTGCGCGAGCGACTCCCCCGCTGGCGCGAACTGCGCGAGATGCACGATTCGTTCTTCATCGCCTCGGATGTTTTCTACACCTACCTGGTCCGCAACGGCTGCTGGTGGGTGCGCGAGAGCCAGCGCAATCCCGACACGTTCCTGAAGGGCGCCTCCGAAGCGCGCCGCCAGATTCTGCGCGGCACCTTCCCGGACCACCTGGTCATGCAGTTCTCCGACATGCTCGATTATTTCGGGCAGTCGCCCATCATCGTGCGGTCAAGCAGTCTGCTCGAGGACAACTTCGGAAACGCCTTCGCGGGCAAATACGAAAGCGTCTTCTGCGCCAACCAGGGCCCGCGCACCAAACGTCTGACCGACTTTATCTCCGCCGTCCAGACCATCTATGCGTCGAGTCTGAGTGACGACGCCCTGCGGTACCGCGCGCGCCGGGGTCTGCTGGACCGCGACGAACAGATGGCGCTCCTGGTCCAGCGGGTCTCCGGAGCGCAGAACGGCGACCTGTATTATCCCCAGATCGGAGGGGTCGGTCTTTCCTTCAACCCCTATGTCTGGAACGAAGAAATTGACCCGAAAGCGGGGATGCTGCGCATGGTGTTCGGCCTGGGGACCCGGGCCGTGGACCGCAGCGACGACGATTACACGCGCGTCGTGGCCCTGAACGCCCCCGAGAAACGCCCCGAACACAGCCTCGACGAAATCGGCCAGTACGCCCAGCACAAGGTGGACGTCCTGGACCTGAACGCGAACCAGCTCGTCTCGATGGACTTCCGGGAAGTCGCCCAGCACAGCCCGGACATCCAGTTGGACCTCTTCGCCACCCGGGACAGCGGCGTGGACCGTGCCGCACGGGAACGGGGCCTCTCCAACGTCTTCTCCTGGGTCCTGACTTTTGAACATATCCTGACCCAGACCCCTTTTGTCGAGGACATGCGTCAGATTCTCCGGATTCTGCACGAAGCGTACCAATACCCCGTGGACATCGAGTTCACGGTCAACTTCCTTGACGCAACCGATTACCGTATCAACGTGGTTCAGTGCCGTCCCCTCCAGGTGCAGGGAGGCGGCAGTATCGTGGACCCGCCCGAAAATATCCCGCCCGAAAATCGGATGCTTCTGGCGCATGGCGCCGTCATCGGCCAGAGTCGGCAAGGCGCTCTCGACAGGCTGGTCTATGTGGTCCCCTCGGTTTACTCGCGCCTTTCGATGCAGGAACGCTATACCGTGGCCCGGCTCATCGGGCGCCTGAACCGTGAATTTGCGGAAAAAACCCCTCAAGCCACAACCTTGCTTCTGGGCCCCGGCCGCTGGGGCACCACCACTCCGTCACTGGGCGTGCCGGTCTCCTTCGCCGAGATCAGCCAAGCCACCGCCCTGTGCGAGATCGTGACCATGAGCGACGAAATCGTCCCGGACGTTTCCCTGGGGACCCATTTCTTCAGCGAGATCGTCGAAACCGAAATGCTCTATCTGGCCCTGTTCCCCCACCACGAGGGGAACCATCTCGACGAAACCACCCTGCTGGCCGCACCCAATCAACTTCAGCATTTCATTCCCGATGCCACACCCGACCAACAACAGGCCATCCGGGTTATTTCCGTCTCAGAAACCCCCAACCGTCGTCTGATCCTGAACGCCAACACCCTGAAACAGCGCGTGGTCTGTTACTACGAGGAAACGCCGTGATGCGAATTTGCATTCAAGACAACACAAACTCTCGAAGGGGGGCGTGCTGAAACCGCTTTATTCAACCACGAAAGAACACAAGAAGGCACGCCCCCCTCTTCTTTCGAGTATTTCGAGCCTTTCGTGGTTAAGGGGTCTCCGGTATCCTTTTGATTGCAACGAGGTATGAGAGGGAGAAGAGCGGGGTTTCTCAATCCCCGGCTTCCGGCTTCAGGCCCAAGTCAACCCGGACCCCGATCTGTTTTGAGCCGGAACCACTGTCGAACCCCAGATTCGTGTATAAACGGTAGGGGATGGCGGGAACGGGAAACAGACGCGTAGCCGTATAATAGGCCCCTTCCTGCCAGTCCTGATACGGCAGATTGGCCAGCGTAAAACCGAACTCCGGTTTCTTGTTGCCCTGTTGCAGGAACCAGTCCTGATACTCGGGCTCCACTTTCCCAAACAGGGCGATATTCAGTTTTCCCGACTCCTTGAAATCCGGTTTTTTCGTGATGCGAAGCAACCAGGTTCCCCGATATTCCGCTTGAAGATTCGATGCGGGCGGTTGAGTCTGAGTCCACTTGAAACCCACGACCTCAATCCCGTCCACCAGAACCCCTCGCACCGGCGCGCTCTGCAGGAGCGCCTGTTCCTTCTTTGAGAATGCTTCCAGAATCGCCGAGTCTTTCTCCACACAGTTCGCATACAGGGAATGAAGCGATTCCCATTGGAAAAGGTCCTGCGCTTCCTCGATGGCCTGCAAAATGGCGATGTTGCCCGCGCCGGAGGAATCATCCGTGCTGCGAATGCGATACAGACGATAGACGTCCGACTCGTAAACCGGTTCGAGCATGGACGAACGGGAGTAAAGGGACTGAAAGAAGGGACGTGTACCGGCATGAAGCTGTTTCAGGTCATGGAGTCCCTGTTTATCGAACAACAGCCAGTTGGCCCCCGATTCCCGCGCCGCCAGAGTCAGCCCTTTCCCGTCCAGAGGACACGCCCACCAGTTCTGGAGAGACACAGGCGCCAGTTGGGGCGCCACCAGGCCATATTCTCTCTCGAGCCAGGCCGGCTGGATGTCAAAGGCCGGCAGATAGTTGAGGGTTTCGAGATCGCCCAGAACCTTCTCGCCTCTCACCTGCTTCCGAATTTCCGCCAGTTGATCGGCAGGCAGGCGAATCAGAGTTTTGGAGGTACAGAAATTGTCCCGGTATCCCTCGATACAGTCATGCACGGGAACATAAAGACCGCACAGCAGGGGAAGGCTCAAAACCCATTTCCAGCGGGGAGCGGCCGTCAGGTCCCAGAGCGCCCGAATCGTCGCCAGTTGCAAAAGGAACCCGAGAAAATAGAGGAAACGCCCCCCCTGGGTCAGTTTCAAGACATAACCGGAAAAAGCCCAACCGGCCAGCAACAAAGCAATGGCCAGCGCAATGGCCCGGACCTCCCGCTTCCGGGGACGCAGAAACATCAGAACGACCAGATAAAACCATCCGTATTTCAACGCGGGCGCCCGCAAAAAGATCTCGGACAAAGTGAAGTGGACTTTGTACTGCCCCGGATTGAAGGTCACCTGTTTGGTCCGAATCCGTTCCAGAAGCCCCCCCGATCGGGCCGGTTCCTGAGGCGATGCCGAACTGGAATTCAACTCCACCGGCGGGCGCGATTCCACCTTCCCCCCCGTTTCACCATTCTGTTCCGACTGAATGTACTGAATCATGGGCCCCACAGCCACTTCCCGCCAGGGCCAAAGCATAACCGTCAAAAACATCGCCGGAAAGAACAACAGCCCATAAAGACGCTGCCGCCGGGAGTGAGACCGAAATAAGACGGTGATGACCGCCATCGGGATCAGAAAAAAGAAGGAGGTAATCGAATGGCACAACGCGACCCCCGCTCCGAGGAAAGCCGCTCCAACCAACCGCCCATACACGCGCCAACCGTTGAACGATTGACTTCGGCAAAAGTCGGTCAACAACGTCAACGAAAACAGCGCCAACGCAAAACTGAAGGTGGTGTGGTAATGCCCGACCAGAGGTAGCAGCGCAAGATGATATTCCGTCGTCTGGTAAAAACCCCGTCCCCAGAATAACAACGCGACCGCGACAGGTCCCCCCCAAGGGGTACTTGTCGATGTCCAACGGCGCCCGAACACCCCCAACCCGGCGGCCAGTAACAGAATATTGACCATTTCGGCGAGTCTCAGGATTCGGCTGGGGGTCCAATTGAAGACAGAAGCCCCCCACCCCAAACCGATTTCATACGGCATGGGAATCTTAGTTTCCCCAATCGCCTGAAACCACCCTTCTCCCTGATCGAAAATATTCTGAAGAGTCGAAACATGAGAGGCACACGTCCAGAAATCCTGAGTGGGATGATTGTCCGCCCGGACAAGACTTGTGTAAACGGCCAGAGCCACCACCCCGATCCCCGTCAGATTGAAAAACAGACGCAGAAACCGCCGGTAGCCCGATCGCCAGGGGAATCGTTTCAAGCGTTTCAAGGGAACGTGAGTCTTCATAGATCCTTCTCGAACAGGAAAATCACCACGCCGGGAAATGGCATTCAGGTTTTTTACCATAATGCGCGTCTTTACATTCTGTCAAGCTTCTCTATTTTCAATCTTTTACGCATGAGAGGAGATAAAACGCTTGACATTCTATTCGATCAGACGAATAATTTTAGGAGAGGCGAAAATCCTAATCTTCGCCGAAGACCCTGAAAAAAAGGATGGGGCCAGAATGACCAGCCCGGCAGAACCCCTCAGCGAAAGCCTGGAAAACTACCTGGAAGCCATTTTGCACATCGTGGACGCCAAACAGGCGGCCAAACCCCGCGATGTGGCCCGGGAACTGAAAGTCAGCAACTCCTCCGTCACCGGAGCGCTGCGGTCGCTGGCCGAAAAGGGGCTGATCAATTACGCCCCCTTCGAGGTCGTCACCCTGACCCCCGCCGGGCGAGCCATCGCCGAAATCATGGCGCAACGGCACCGTATTTTTAAGGACTTCTTTCTCAACGTCCTGTCCATCCCCCCTCAGGATGCCGACCGGGTGGCGTGCGCGCTCGAACACGTGATTTCCCCCGAAATCCAGGAACGGTTCGTCTCGTTTCTGCGACATGTGGAGAACGCGCCCCTGAGTGGCGCGCGTTGGATTGAAGGACAAGGATTTGTGAATTCGGGCGCCTGACCGGCGTCCGGGCGCGTTTCGCGCCGGAATGGAGCAGTCGCAACACCATGCATCACCCCCATCATGCAACACTTATCCCCCTCCCAGAAACCGCCCCCCATCGGTTGTCCGACGTGGCGCCGGGCGAGCGGGTGCGTTTTCTGGCCGCCGACATGGGCGGACGCGAGTTACAGGCGCACCTGGCCTCAATGGGCCTGCACCCGGGAGTCGAAATCCAAGTGGTCCGCAATCAGGGCCGGGGACCGTTCGTGATCCTGGTCCACGACACCCGCCTGATGCTGGGTCAGAGCCTGGCGCGGAGAATCCGGATCGCCCCACTGAACGAATAAGGGAAAAGGGGCAACGGTCTTTTTTTATCCCGACTTTTCATCTATCCGAAATTATTTCGGATCAACAAAACTCAAACGCGAGACCCAATTCTCGACACCCACAGATAAAAGGGGACTTTCTTGAAAACGACCGTCATCCTGGCCCTGGCCGGGAATCCCAACTCCGGGAAAACCACTCTTTTCAACGCCCTGACCGGTGAAAACCTCCGAACCGGTAATTATGCCGGGGTCACGGTGGACCTGCATAGGGCCAACCGTTTCTACAAAGGCCGCGATCTTGAGATCGTGGACCTGCCCGGCACCTACAACCTCACCGCCTACTCCCACGAAGAACGGGTGGTCCGCGACTATCTCCAAACCAGCCAGCCCGACGTGGTGGCCGCCGTGGTGGACTCCTCGAATCTGGAACGGAACCTGTACCTGCCCGTCCAGTTGATGGAACTGGGCGTGCCGCTGGTGCTGGTGTTCAACATGAGCGACCGGGCCAAGGCGATGGGACTCGAGTTCGATCTCAAGCGGCTCTCGCAGCTCCTGGGAGCGCCCATCGTCAAGACCGTCGGATATAAGGAGGAAGGAATTGACGATCTGTTCGAGGCCGCTCTTGCCGTGGCCGACCGGAAAGAAACCCCTCCCCGCGTCCGCATTCCCTATGGTCCGGACCTGGACGAAGAAATCAGCCGGATACAACGCCTGATCGAGCAGACGGGAATTTCTCTGCCCACTGGGGTGGAAAGTTGGTGGGCCGCGATCAAACTGCTCGAAAACGACGAGGAGATGCGGCAGATCGTCCAGAACGAAACGCTTCTGGCGGAAGTGGACAAAAGCGCTTTCCGAATCAAGAAACTCACCGGCGACCAGCCGGAAATCGCCCTGGCCGACCGGCGGTACGGCTTCATTTCCGGCGCCTGTCAGGAAGCCGTGCGCCTGACCGTGGAAAACCGCCACGACATGTCCGACAAGATTGACGCGCTCCTCCTGAGCCGGGCGTTCGGACTGCCTCTGTTCCTTCTGATAATGTACGCCGTGTTCTACCTGACCTTCAAGGTGGGAGCCTTCCCGATGGAATGGATCGAGTCGGGGTTCGCCTGGCTCAGTAACACGCTGTCAAGTTTCTGGCCCCGGGGTTCCGACAACGCCCTGCGTTCACTCCTGATTGACGGCGCGATCGGTGGCGTGGGGGGCGTGGTGGTCTTCATGCCCAGCATCCTGATCCTCTTCGTGGCGCTGGCGTTTCTGGAAGACTCCGGCTACATGGCGCGCGCGGCGTTCCTGATGGACAACCTCATGCACCGCATCGGTCTGCACGGCAAGAGTTTCATCCCGATGCTGACGGGGTTCGGCTGCTCCGTTCCGGCGATTCTGGCCACGCGGACACTCGAAAGCCGGCGCGACCGGCTCACCACCATGATGGTCATTCCCCTGATGAGCTGCGGCGCCCGCCTGCCCATCTACACGCTGATTATCCCGGCCTTTTTCCCCGCGAAATGGCAGGCGCCGACTCTCTGGATCATTTACGTGATCGGTATTCTTCTGTCGATCCTCTGCATCCGCCTCCTGCGTAACACCCTGCTGAAGGGCGAATCGCTCCCCTTCGTGATGGAACTGCCCCCCTACCGGATTCCGACGCTGAAGAGTCTGGCGCGCCACGCCTGGCTGCGCGGGTGGCTTTATGTACGCAAGGCCGGAACCACGATCCTGGGCATTTCGATTGTCCTGTGGGCCCTGACCAGCTACCCCCACAACTCGACCTCCGAAGCAAAAGCGGAGGCGGAAACGGCGGCGGACCGGAATGAATACCTGGCCCACGTCCAAGGGCTGAACCCGCTGATGGGATTGTCCCCGGAATCCCCTCTCCTGCGCGAAGCTGCCGAGGCGGAATTGGAGAAAGAAACGATTCAGAAACGGTATTATGAATCCGAACTCAAGTTTCAGGCGGCGGAAGACGCATTCCAGGAGAAAATCCAGAATCTGGAGGCGGGTCCGGACGGTACGCTTCTGAAGCGTTTCCGAGAAGCCGCCGAGATCGTCTCAAAAGTTCAGCCCCCCGTTTCCTCCGAAAAAAAGAAGGGAACATCGCAACAGGATCTGATTGACCGGCACCTTCTGGCTGAGGCCGAAACGACACTCAAGCAACAGGATCCCCAGGCCTGGCAGGCCGCGACGCGCTTTGTCACCGACGTGGACACGCCCTTCCGCGAGAGAGAACAAGCCCGCCCGTTCGTCCAGCAGGCGGAACAGATGCGCGCTTCGCTAGCCGGGCGAATCGGGCATGGACTGGAACCCCTTCTGAGTCCGATGGGGTTTGACTGGCGTATCGGCACGGCGCTCATCGGCGCCTTCGCCGCCAAGGAAGTGTTCGTGGCGCAGCTCGGAATCGTTTTCTCTCTCGGAGACACCAACTCCGAATCGCAGAAACTGCGCGAACGGCTGCGCGCCGAATACACGCCTCTGATCGGGTTCTGTATCATGCTCTTCTGCCTGATCGGCATGCCCTGTGTGGCGACTATTTCCGCCACGCGCATCGAGAGCGGGTCGTGGAAGTGGGCCGCGCTCCAGATGGCCGGACTGACGGTTCTGGCCTGGGTTGTGACAACAATCGTTTACCAGACCGGCCACTGGTTCGGAATCGGGGTGTGACGTTTCCTCTGCTGATTCCGAAGCCTCGCTCAATGAACCATCAGAACACTGCTGCCTTTCAACGGGACACGCTCGAAGACCGCCTGGACCTTGCGGTCTCGGTCCATCGTCAACTTGATCTTTGGGGTCGTTTCCTGCCCGGCGGGGACATCGCCTTCCCACCGCACGAAGAGGTAATAGGTTTCCGGAACCGCTCGAAGCGAGACCACATCTCCCGGCAGATAACGCGCCTGCAAGGGGGACACCTCCACCTTTCCACCCGCCGTGCCGGTCAAAGCCAGACGATAGAGATCCACCGCCGTACCCGGTGAAGGCGTACCGGATCGCCAGTTGGCCGGATCCACGCCCGAATGGGCCGCGGCCACCCGATGCAACGCCGTCCCCCCCCCATCCGGTTCAGACGGGAAGGGCGAATCGTCGAAGTAGAACAGTTCATCCACCACCACCCAGGAGGGGAAAACAGACGGAGGGAGAGGCGGCAGTGGACGTTCCAGTGCAATGCGTCCCGTCTTTCCTGAAATATGGTCGCCTGACGTCACCGTGAATCCCCCCTCCATGTTCACCTCCAGAGAGGGCAGACTGTAGTATCGGTAGAAGTTGTCCGACATGGACAGGTTGGCCGGACTGAACCCGACGATCGCCAGGTGCGCGCCCGGCGCCAGAACGGTTCCCGATGTGAACTGATAACCGACCTCGCCCGTGATGCGCCATCCTCCAGCTTCGTTCGAAAGCGGGAGGGTCCGGGTCGTCGGATTGTAGAGTTCCACATAGGAATGGGTGGTCAGGTCATCCTCCGGATGGTACATGACTTCCGAAAGCACCAGATCGGGGATCGGTTTCGTGTTGCCGGTCATCGGCGTCGGTTTGAGAATGTACCAATACGCTCCCCCATCGGGGTGGCGTCCCAGAGAGAGGTCCGGCTCCTGCGCCTTGAAGCGGATGCAATCCAGGATGCGGTCCGCCTTCGTCCCCGGCAGATACGACAACACGACCTGTTCCCCGGTCGCATTCAGCCCGAAACTCAAAACATTGCCTCCAGGCGTATAACCGCCGGATTCGTCAAAACAGAGAAATCCTCCAGCCGGAATCGTCGTGCCGTTCGGAATGGCCCACTTGGTCAGGCTTGTCACATCGTCGCTCAGATAACAGTCGTTCAGTACGAGAGTCGAGGAGGTGGGGTTGTAGAGTTCGATCCAGTCGTTCGATTTTGTATTGGCGGCGAACTCGTTCAGGAGCACACCCGCCGGAGGAATCGGATCGGCGGCGCCGGGCGAACCGCCCCGATAGGTCGAGGCGCGCCAGTTCCCGCAATAGTCGAGCGCTCCTCTGGCCGAGGCGCTGGTGACCGTATCGTTGAGCGGCACCAGAGAGTGTCCGCCCCCCTGCGAAGCCAACGGCCAGCCCCGCGCGTCGTTGTATTCAAAGACAACCAGATCGGTCCCCCCCACCGCCGACGCCAGGCGGACCCGCTCCCCGCTGTTGTTCAACTGACCGGAATAGGGTCCGTACACCCGCGTGGAATCTCCCAGGCCATAATGCGAACGGAATGCGGTGAAATTGGCCGACGGATCGCAGGACACCAGCAGATACCCCTCCGGTCCCAGAGTCGTCCCTTCCGGGAAGACATAGCTGACCCCGTCGGTCAACGCCACTCCACTCAGATTCAGAGCCTCCTGACCGCTCGTGTTGTGCAGTTCGACATACTCGAACGCACTGCCGGCAGGTGGGTTAAACATCAGTTCCGTCACCCGCAGGTGCTCGCGCAGACTCGTGAGCGTGTCCGGTTCTCCGGCGACAAACTGGATCGGACTGGACCAGTGGCTCCAGCGCCCGGTGTTGTCGCGCATCCGGACCCGGGCGCGGTAGGCATGGCCCACCTTCAGACTGCTGGCCGGAATCCGGATCGTGTCCGAGAAGGTCGTCAGTTCCGGACTTTCCCAGACGGGCAGGACTTCATATTTTCCCGGATCTTCCGGATCGTATCGAGGCGCCTGCGGGTCGGTCACTTCCCCGAGACGCCACATGAGCGCGCCAAACGTCGCCGCCCCCTGGGGATCGGCAAACGTACTGGTCTTGAAACGCAGGTCGTTGGTGGGATAGCGGGTTCCTCCCAGATAGGTCAGGGTCGGGGTGAAGGGGATCGCTGCGTCCTCGGCCTGCCGCTTCAGGAGCAGGCCACCGAAGGTGTCGGCGCTCGGTTGCCAGACCCCGTCGGGCCACGCCTCCCCCGCCACATACCGTTTCATGTAGTCCACCACTCCCGCGAAACTGCGCTGGTTGGTTGCCGCCAGGTATTCGTTGTTGGCAAAAAAACGCCCCTGCCGCCCCGAGTTGATCACCCGGGGGTGGTACTCCCACATGGCCCGGTTGGCCTCGAAGAAGTTGTGACCGCCGCTCGACCGGTTGAGGAAGGCGGCATACTCGTCCACCAGCCGCCCTCCTTCGTCGCGGTTGAAAAGCAGGTCGAGCAGCTCGCGCGCCCGGTTGGCATAGGCAATCGCGGCCTGTTCATAGTTCAGAACATT
>DAOPYU010000058.1:0-15058 GCA_035353095.1 Candidatus Sumerlaeota bacterium
ATATACCGTTTCCCTTCATACATCCGATCAACATATCGAGCTTTGTGGTCTCACCCCTCCGGTTCCCATTTTTCGATGACCCGTCCGGAGCCGTCTTCGACCATTTTGAAGTCGCGCAGGGTGCAGTCTTCGGGCAGGTGGGGCTGGAGGTCGGCGAGGATTTCGCGGAAGCGTTTGCGGGCCGCCACGGTGTCGGGGGCGTCGTAGTTCAGAAGAATCTTGATGACGGTTTGCATGAGGGGGGCTTGTCCTTATGTGCCGGGAAGATGATCTCTATCACCGCGATAGACTGGATAACAGGATTCTCAGGATTTTTTCGGATCCATCCTGTTTATCCTGCAATCCCGTCTTTCAGTTCCATCGCGTCGCTCTTGTACATCGAAAACGGTATTCCTTGAACGGAAATCGGGCGATTCGCCCAGGGCTTCTCCCGTCTTACCTCGATCCGTAAATCGGGCGCTCGTGAGGCGCGAAATCCCAAATCGCCGGGTCAGAGAAACCCCGGGTCCTTTTGATAGGGGAAATAGCAGAAGTTGTACCGGAAGAACGCCCGTCCGCGCAGCCGGTCGAGATCTACCTTGCCCCAGTACCGGCTGTCCACGCTGCCCACGGTGTTGTCGCCGAACACGTACACACTGTCCCGGGGGACGTTCACCTCGAGCAGATCGGACCGCAGGCCGTGGTCGTTGTAGGTGGCATACCCGTCGCGGGGCCGGTCGTCCTTGACCATCAGGGGCATGCTCCAGCATTCGTAGAGATGGCTTTTGAAGAAACCGGGGGTGGTGACCCGTTCGCCGTTGACGGCCAACCAGGCCATGTTGTTTTCGTGTCCGGCCACGCCCGGCGCGTGGGGGAAGGTGAGCGTTTCGCCCGGCAGGCCCACGACGCGTTTGATATAGACCGGCTTGTCGCGTTCGAAGATGTGCTCGGGGGTCTTGAAGACGACAATATCCCCCCGTTTGGGCGGGGAGAACCAGTACGAGAACTTGGCGACCAGGATGCCGTCCTGCTGCTTCTTCAACTGGTCCAGCCAGAGTTTCCGGTCCGGTCCCGGGTCCACCAGGCCAGCATAATGATACCGGTCATGGGCGCGCAGATAGACGTCGTAGCTGTAAAGCCCGGAGCGCATAATCAGGTCGCGCTGGTCATCGCCGTCCACGTCCACGTAGCCGTAGCGTTTCTCCTCGCTGCCCAGCAGGGTGGGGGTCATCGAGGAGGAGGGAATCTTGTAGCGTCCCAGAACGAAGGTCTGGAAGAAGGAGACAAGGAGAAAAACAAAAACGAGTTCGTCGGTCCACTGGCGCACGCCCCCGAGCCATCCGGGGCCGTGGGGCTTGTCGGCGGGGGAGGGAGGGACAGGAGCGGAAGCTTCTGCGGTCTGGGAGATCGGGTCCATGAAGTCGTTATCCTCTGTGTTCCGGCGAGAAGAGAACCGGAAACATTCCGACAGTTATTCCTCTCGGGAAACGCATGAAAACATGCGGGCCAACCGGCGCCCGGGGTGTCTCTGCGTTGGGGTGTTCCGCCTCACAGGAAACCCGGTTCCTTTGTGAAGGGGAAATATTCGAGGTTGTACCGGAAAAACGCGCGCCCCCGCAGGCGGTTGAAAGGCACCTTGCCCCAGTAACGGCTGTCGGTGCTGCTGACCGTGTTGTCACCAAACACGTAGAGACTGTCCTGGGGCACATTGACCTCGATCAGGTCGGTCAGGACGCCGTGGTCGCGGTAGGTGGCGTAATCGGAGGGCCGGTCTTCCCGCTTCGAGAAGGGGATGTTGCGCCACTCGTAGCGTTGGTCCTGAAAGAAAGAAGGGGTGGTGACCCGTTCGCCATTGACGGTCAGGTAGCCCATGTTCTGTTCATGACCCGGAACGCCGGGCGCTTCGGTGAAGGTCAGCTTCTCGCCGGGCAATCCTACCACGCGCTTGATATAAATCGGCTTCTCGCGCTCGAAAATACAGTCCGGCGTCTTGAAGACCACAATGTCGCCCCGCTCGGGCGGGGTAAACCAGTAGAAGAACTTGCCGACAAGGATGCGGTCCTGGCGCTCGCGCATCTTCCCCTGCCAGCGTTCGAGTTCATGGCCGGGGTCGGCCTGACCCGCATAGTGGTAGCGGTGGCCGTCGCTCAGGTAGGTGTCGTACACGCCGCCCAGCGAGCGCAGGACCATGTCGAGGTGGCCGTCTCCATTGATATCCACCGAAGCCACCCGGGGACCTTCCGTACCCAGCAACGTGGGTGTCATCGAGGACGAGGGGATCTTGTAGAGCTCGGCCACGAAGAGGCGGATGAACATGGCCAGCAGGTAGGCGATGACCAGCGCGTCGCCCCACTCGCGAAGAACGCCGAGGAGACCGCCCGTCCGGGGCGCGGTTTTCTCCACAGCCACGGCCGGTTGAACCAGAACGGGATTGGAACTTTTCTTGGGAGTCGGGGCCATAGCGCTTCTTCCAGACGGGCCGCTTGCCGGGTCGGTTTGGCTCAGGCGTAACGGTTCCCCGTTCGGCTGACGCTCATACGGCCGTTCACACGCGACACAGGCTACCCGGCGGCGGGCGAAAGGGCAAGTGAAAAGGCTTCGGGGGCGGGAGGTCGCGACCGTCCCCCTCGGGGAAGAATTTTTTCTGTGGCAATGCTTCAAATCACACTTGCACGGGTGAAAAAATCCGGTAATGTTTTGAGAAAGAGCGATTTCAACTCTTCCTGGAAGCCTCATTTTACAGAAGATGGACCTTGCGTGGAAATGCGTCAGATTCTTCCTAAAGTTTTTCCTGGCGTCAGCCGATGAAACCAATAGGGCTACAGGGGCGATGCGGATCGTCCGAGTCCGTGTAGCTGGGGGGTACCGATGAACAGAATCGAGCGAATTCGCAAACGGATCGTGGCCAAGGCGATCGCAACGGACGGATGGTGGGAAGAACACCTTTCGGAAAAGTGGGGCGTGGCCGACATGTTCGAGAACGGGCAGTTGGGCCGGCACCTGTTGCGACACACCGGCATGCGCAAGCGCCAGACCGTCCAACGTCTTCTGGACTTGTCCATCCGGGACTTCGAGGAATAGTCCGTCTCCGGGTCCGACCCGGGGATCGGGTACTTTCTGGTCCTGTTCTTTTTCCCGATCTGAGGTTTTCTCCCCGGGTTCATAGAGAGGCGGGTAACGGTCAGGATGTCCAACCCGGTCAAAGTTCTCATTGTAGATGATGACACGTCCATTCTGGCGCTGCTCGAGGAAGTGCTGTGCCGCGATGAGTCCATCTCCGTGCGGACGCTGTCGAACAGCACCTATGCCCGCCAGGTCCTGGAAGAAGAACCATTCGATCTGCTCATCAGCGATCTGGTCATGCCGGAAGTGGATGGATTGCAGTTGCTCGAACACGCCCGGGCCGTTCAGCCGGGCATTCTGGTCGTGATCGTCACCGGCTACGCCTCGCTGGAAACCACGCTCGAGGCGATCCACGCGGGCGTGTACGATTACATCACCAAACCCTTCAAACTGGAAGAGTTTCAATTGCTGGTCAGCAATGCCGCGGCCCATATCCAGCTGCGTCGCGAGGTCGAGATGCTGCGCCGCGAGCGCATTCTGGGGGAAAAACGCCAGGCCGACCTGGAAAAAGCCCTTCGGACCCGGGACGCGGAACTCGTGCGACTGCGCGAGGAATTGCGCCGGCGGCAGGACTTCGATGTGCAGACCGGCGCGGGAATGCCCGACACGGGCACGCAGCGCCTTTTTTCCTATCAGCGCATGCTCGAGACCGCCGAAGAACGTTACGCGCGCCAGCTGCGCCGACTCGAGGAACTCTTCTCATCGGGCCGTCTGGATTCCGCCGAATTTGAACTGGCGCGCCAGAACCTGAAAACCATGATTTGACCGATTTTCCCGTGTCTTTCAGGGGGCCCGGAAAAAAGATCCCAACCGGTACCGCCCAAACAGGAGAATCCAGAAGTCCTTGTGTTGAAAAAGAATCCCAGCCCGTTTCAGCGGGCTCTTCTTTGCACCCGCCTTCAGGCGGGGTGTTTCCGACTTCTTCTCCTTTTCAAAGCCGGCTTCAGCCGGGCTTTCTTTCGGAGGACCGGGCGTGAAGCGATTCCCGGAAAGCCGCGCTGAAGCGCGCTTCAGAAAAAGAAGAGAATCCCCCCTCCCCCCCTGCTGAAGCAGGGGGCAAAGAACAGCCTGCTGAAGCAGGCCCACTTCACCGGACAGATCGGTTGAAATTTCTCGGGGTATCACGGCTGTATCAGACTTTGGATTCTCCTGACCACCCAAAGACTCCTTGCATCTCGTGTTGCACAAATGTACAATATGTCCAAGTCCGCAGGCACGTTTCAAATCTCGGTACTCGGGCACAAGTGAGGGCATTTCTGTACCAGGGTGCTTCGTATGATTTATGATAAGACGGGACAGCTTCTGGGGCGCGTGCTGGTGGTGGATGACGAACCGCTGGTGCTGGAAATGCTGTCCGAGACTCTGCGCATGCGCCAACATCACGTGGTGAGCGCGATTGATGCGGAGACCGCCCTGCAGGAGGTCGAAAAAGGCGCGTTCGATCTGGTGATTTCCGACCTGCACCTGCCCGGCCTGAGCGGAGTGGACCTGCTGGTGCGGATCAAAAGCCTGGATCCCACTCTGCCCGTCATCGTGGTGACCGGCCAGCCCGCCCTGGATAAGGCGATCGACGCCATGAAAAAGGGGGCGAGCGACTTCATCACCAAACCCTTCAGCGTCGAGCAGATCCACCACATCGTCCAGAAAAACCTCCAGGAGCGCCGGCTGATCGAAGAAAACCAGCGCCTGATGGCCGAGTTGAACAACAAGGCCGTCATCGAGCAACTCAACCGTCAGTTGCATCAGAAAATTTCCCAACTGACCAAGCTCTACCGCATTTCGGAAGCGTTCCACTCCACCGTCGAAAACCAATCCCTGCTTCAGTACATGGTGGACATGGCCAGCGACCTGACCGACGCCCAGCGCGTCTCGCTCCTGACGTTCGACCCGGCCCGCGAGTGCCTGCGCATCCGCGCTTCAAAGGGCATTTCGTCGGAGATTCTGCGCAAAACCAGCCTTGAGGTGGGCAAGGGCGTCGCCGGCCAGGTGGTCCAGGAACGCCGTCCCCTGCGTGTCACCTCGCGCGAACATGCGTTGTCGCACACCCCCTCGAACGCCAACTACGCCAGCCACTCGTGGCTCTCGGTGCCGCTGTTCATCGGGGGCGAACTCCTCGGCGTGCTCAACATGACCGACAAGGCCGACGGGTCCGACTTCACCGAAGAAGACGAATACGTCGCCATGACCCTGGCGGAAAAAGCCGCCATCAAGATCGAAAACAACGCCCTCTACGAGGGGATTTATTCGAACCTCCTCGACACCCTGCGTTCCCTCGTCAGTACGCTCGAAGCCAAGGACGCCTACACGCGCCACCACAGCCAACGCGTCACCGACATCTCGCTCAAACTGGCCCGCAGGGTCGGCTGTACCGAAGAGGAATGCGAGAGCGTCGCCTTCGCCGGGGTCCTCCACGACATCGGCAAGGTGGGGATCAACGACAACATCCTGCTCAAGACCTCCCGCCTCACCGACGCAGAATACACCATCATCAAGCAGCACCCGGTCATTGGCGCCCGCATTATCGAACCCCTCGGGCTGATTCAGGAAGAGCGCGACATCATTCTGCACCACCACGAACGGATTGACGGCCGGGGGTACCCCGACGGATTGAAAGGGGAAGAAATCCCCTTCCTCGCCCGCATCGTGGCCATCGCCGATTCGTTCGACGCCATGACCTCGACGCGCGCCTACCGCAAGCCCCGTCCCATGGAAGAGGTCCTGGAAGAATTTGAAAAATTTTCCGGAACCCAGTTCGACTCGGATCTGGTCCCCGTCTTCCTCGAAGCGCTCGAAGAAGGCGAGATCGAAGCCTATGGGGCGGATGCCGAACCGCAGGTCGGCATCGAGCCCATGACGGAGACGGAAAGGTCCTGATCGAACCGGATTGGGGGGGACAGACCCGGGGTCCCGTTTTTCAGGGGAACGCGTCTGGCGCGTTCCCCTGTATTCATGACAACATCGTCTGAAGGGAAAAGGAGGATTCGTGCCATGCAAGGACAGAAACTGGCCGGTTGGGGGTTGGCTCTGGCGCTAACCGCCGCCTGTGCGTCGCCACCGGGGCAATCCGGCGCGGCAACCGGCCCGGCGCTTCAGAAAGGCTTCCGGGTGGAAGCGGACGGGAAACCGATTGACGGGGAAATCGGGCATCTGGTGCCCTGCGTCACCGACTGGAACAACGACGGCAAGAAGGATCTGATCGTCGGTCAGTTCGGGGGGGGCAAGATCGCCCTGTACCTGAACCAGGGCACCGACGCGGCGCCGGTGTTCTCCAAACCCGAGTATCTGAAGGCGGGAGGCGCGGAAATCAGCCTCCCGGCCGGGTGATGCATCGGCGCTTATCCACAGGTTGTGGATTGGAATAAGGACGGTAAGAAAGACCTGATCGCCGGTGACACCGAGGGACGCGTCACCCTGTTCCTCAACACCGGCACCCCCGAAAAACCCGAACTCGCCGCCGGAGTTCCCATCGAATCGGACGGCAAACCCATCACTGCGAAACAGACAACCTACAAGGTGGAGAACAACCGGGCCGTTGTGGACAAGGAAACGCCCGGCAGCAACCCATTGGCCGAGGTTTACAGCAAGATCCACGTGGCCGACTGGAATGGCGATGGGCTCGACGATCTGCTGGTCGGGCACAATGACACCATTCTCCTCTACAAGAACATCGGGACCGCGAAGGAGCCGAAGCTGGCCGCGCCCGTGAAACTCGACCCCCCCTCGGGCAAGTGGCCCATGCGCCCCTCGCCCTATGTGGTGGACTGGGACGGCGACGGGGTTCAGGATCTGCTGGTGGGGATCGAGAAACTGGGTCCCTTTGATAAGAACGTGCTCTTTTTCCGCAATGGAGGCACGAACAAGGAGCCGAAGCTCGAGCCGGGTGTCCCTCTTAAACTCGAAGGGGATGGTTTCGACGAGAGTTATCGCCTTCGTCTGGCCGTGAGCGACTGGAACAACGACGGCAAGCTCGACCTGCTGGTCGGGAATTTCTTCAGTGGTTCCGGCCAGAAGGCCAGCGGAAACGTGTGGGTGTTCCTGCGCCAGTAGAAGGGTTTCCATGTCGGGTGAAGTTTTCATCTGCAACCCCGCCGTTCGGGTTCATTCCGAACGGCGGGGTTTGTTTCGGGAAAGTTCCGGTGAACCCCAGGACAGCAGTGGAACGCCAATCTCCCGATTGGCGCAGTCAAAAGACTTCACCCAGAAGGGGAGGGAGCCAAAACAGTTTTCAGCCCACAAAATAAGGGTAAAAGACTCGTTTCTGTTCTCAACTGCAGTCTTCAGGTTCATTTTCTGTCTTCCACTGCGGTTTCCAGGTTGACTCGATCTCGAAGATTGCATTTTTCGTCCCTGAAATAAAAAACGACACGGAAACCCGTTTCCAGCCCCCCGGGATTTCCGTGTCGTTTCATTTTCCGCAGAAGAGCGGTCGAAACTCTCAGCCAAGCTGCATGAGTTCGACCGGCACGCCATCTTCGCAAATGAAGGCCACGCGTACGCCTTCCATAGCCAGGAAGGGCTCGATGAGAACTTTCTGGCCCTCGAGCGCCTTCTCGAGGTTGTCCACCTGATAGGCCACGTGGGCCGTGGTTTTCAGTTCGGAGGGCATGGGGCTGTCCGCCTCGAACCGCAACCACTCGATTTTGTTCGGGCTGGCGTCCACGGGGGTGACATGGAGTTTGGCGCCCTCCAGGTAGATTTCGCCCGCGCGGGTTTTGTCGCTGGGAATACCGATGTGGTGGAACTCTTTCATGCGATTTCTCCTTGTGTGTCGGACGGAAATGGTGCGGACCGCCTCCCCGGGGATTTCCCGCCGGGGAGGCGGAAAACCGGGGCTTCTCAGAGTTTGGCCTTCTTGTTGGTGAACACCAGGCCGTCGCCGTCGTGGAACGAGGCGTATTCCGTGACGATGGCGCCTTCCGGCCCGGCGATCATGAAGTGCATGGCCTCGGGGCGGGTCAGTTCGTCCAGTTCGCCCGGCATCACTTTTTTCCACTTCTTGCTGGTGATGGCGTCCTTCTGGCTCTCGGGCAGCTGGATGGGGGCCGGCCCCGTCGCCTCGCCCTCGCCGAACGTGTAGATCAGGCCGTGGCGCACGTGCCACGCCTCCATCTTGGCGGGGCCCTTGGCCGTTTTCTTGTGGCCATGCTCGGCGATCATCTGGCCGGGCAGCAGGTAGATTTCGTGGCCGAAGTAGCTGTATTTCTCGTTGTTACACCAGAAAATGCCCGCCATGCCGACGTTGACGAAATCGCCCAGCCCGAAATCAATGGCCCACATCCCCTTCTCGAGCGCCGGGGGGATCGGGTAGTTGAAGCGTTTCATCATGTCCCAGTAGGCCTGCTTGGCCTTGTCCTGCTGAAAAACGCCCTCCTTGTAGAATTCCTCGTTCTTGTACGTCTTCACGGCTTTTCCTCCCGCAGTGGTGTCGGCCGCCCATGCGGCTGTGTCCAGAACCGAGTGTCCCATGGCCAGACCGGCGGCGCCGGCCACTGCGCCCTTGAGCATCATCCGCCGGTTGATCCCGCTTCCGTTACTCATCGCCTTCTCCTTCCCATGATCTCTGATGTGGCAAGTTTTTTGGGGGGGCTGGCCGAAACAGTTCGGTCCGGCGCAGTCCCTCTGTCCAACTGATGCCCCATGCTACCCAACCGTTCCGATCTTTGCAACGATTGTATCGCGATTGTATCGCGTTCCGGGAAAAAGGACCGACGGTCGAAGAAGGACCCCGGATCCGGGGGACTCCCGGAAGAGTACCGCACCCGGTCGGGAACGGGAAACAGGACCTAGTGCCCCCCCCCTTCCTCTGCCGCCGCCTTTTCTTTGAATCGTCCGTTTCTAAAGATTGACCGCTCTGGCGGAGTGTGTTAGTTAGTACGATGCTTGAGTCCGGGCTTGCGCGGGCGTGGGGTGAGTTGTGTTCCGGCGGGCCGAAGAATCCCTTTTGCGAGAGCGGGTAGCGATCATGAAAGATATGGTTTTGGAGCAGCGTTTGCGGCACTGCCAGCAGCTGATAGAAGCCTGGCAGCGGTTTCACCAGTACCTGATGGCGTGCATCAAGGGCCAGGAGTTCAACGCGCAGGCCGAAAACGACTTCCTGAAGGTCAAGAGCCAGATCGCCATCCTGCACGACTCGTTCCTGGCCTCGGTGCCCAAAGGCTCGCGCGAGACGGCCGCCACCTCGCAGTCGGTCATCAGCCTGGTTGAGAAATGCATTCTGCTGCGCCAGGTCAAACGGTTCAATGTGGCCGAACTCAAGCGCATGGAAATGGAATGGCACGAAGCCTACCTGCTGATCAACGACACGATCGGTGTCCTGCAGGAAGAGGTTTCCAAATTGGCGGGCGAGAGCGAATTTGGCCACAACATGACGGCGCTGCAGAAGAAGCTCAAGGCCTACGCCGGCGGCGCCGCGGCCAACAAGGGGATGCAGGTCGGAGTTGTTGTGGTGGCCCTTCTGGTGGGGTTGATTCTGTTGCCCGTGCTGGGGGTGTTCAGCTACGACGTGCTCGATACGAAGGGCGCCACGAAGAAGCCCTACCGCGCCGTGCGCAAGGTGTTGCGCATGACGGTGACCAAGGACCTGAAATTTCTGGATCTGGAAGAATACAATTACAATGGCCGGAACAACATCGAGAATTTCCCTTCCAAAGACGACGAGAACTTGAAGAAACTGATCGAGGGGCAACTGAAAAATCTGGTACAGAGCAGTGGTGTTCCCCTCGAGGGCGTGGATACGGCCACGCAGATGTACGAAAGCCTCAATGATGCGTACTCGCTGATTGCGACACCGGGGGCGCCGGCCAAGAACGGTAAAGCTCAGGTGGTGGTCTTCCGGGCCAAGTTCAAGGCGGCGACGGATGCCTCCGATGCCAAGACCAAAATCACGGAATCGCTGAGCAAAGTGCCGTCAATCTCAAAGATGACGGCTGTGGGCTGCCACAGTAACGTGCTCTATATCGCCCTCACTCCCACCAGCGAAGAGGCGATCAAGGATGTAAAGGCCAATCTCGAGAACAACGGGAAAGCGCCGGCGCCCAAGAAGTGACGGTTTTCGCCGGACCTGACGCGGGGCCAAAGGAAAGCGGGGAGAGCTAATAAAATCGTTCCAGGGGAGGCGACCGGATGGACGAGCGGATACGCGCGTGGCTGGTGTTGACCCTTCTGCCCGATCTGGGCCGGGCGCGCATCAATACGCTGATCCGCCGGTTCGGTTCCCCGGAAGCCATACTCGACGCCTCCGAACAGGCGCTCACCGACGCGGGCATCGGTGCGCTCGCAGTCCATTCCCTTCTGGACTGGCGGCGTCTGGCGGCCGTGGACGAGGAACTTCGCCTGATCGAAAAGCACGGCGTTTCGCTCACCACGATTCTGGACGACGATTACCCGGCCAATCTGGCGCGCATGGCCGTGCCGCCTCCTCTGCTCTATTACCGCGGGACGCTGTCCCCCATGGATGAGGCGGCTGTCGCCGTCATCGGCTCGCGCAAGATCTCGCGCTACGGACGCGACGCCACCCATCAGATTGTGACCGACCTGGCCCGCGCGGGCGTGACGATCGTGAGTGGTCTGGCGCTCGGGGTGGACGCGGCTGCGCACCAGTTCGCCCTCGACGCCGAAGGGCGCACGCTGGCCGTGCTGGGAACCGGACTGGCCTCGATCTACCCGGCGCAGCACAAACCTCTGGCCGACCACGTGGCCGCGTCCGGCGCCGTGCTCACCGAAGTCTCGATGACCTCCGGCCCCAACGAGGGGTGCTTCCCCCAGCGCAACTCGATCATCGCCGCCCTGAGCCTGGGCGTGGTGGTCATTGAGGCGGCGCAGCGCAGCGGCACTTCGATCACCGTCGGGTACGCGCTCGAGGAAAACCGCTCCGTGTACGCCGTGCCGGGCGACATCACGCGCGTCAACTCCGTCGGCACGAACCGCCTCATTCAGGACGGGGCGCGCCTGGTCACCTGTGGGCGCGACATCCTGCTCGACCTGCGCGACGAACTGGGTCGCCTGCTCGATAACCTGCCCGAGCTGCACGACCCCGCCGAGGGACAACCCGCGCCCTTGCCCGCCAACCTGAACCCGGTCGAAATGGCCGTGCTCGATGCGCTGGAACTCGATCCGCTTTCCATCGAGGTGTTAAGCGTGGCCCTGGCCGAGCGAGACGGGGGCGAGGCGCCGGTGGCCCAGGGCGACCTGATGGCCGCGCTCCTCAACCTCGAACTGCGCGGCCTGGTCCGCCAGGAACGCGGCATGCAGTTCCGGCGGATGAAATGAAAGGGTCGGAATATGAAGTGAACAACTGGGCTCACAAGGACGAAACCGTCCTCCTCAGATGAGTCCCGTTTCTCCCTCGCCCATTATCCATTGTCAATTATCCATTATCCATTTCAACAACAGGAACCCCCATGTCCGAAGAAAAAACGCCCGAAACCAACCCTTCCTCCGAATCGCTTATCATCGAATGCCTCGTCAGTCCCCCGCTTGGAACCAACGCCTACCTGGTGGCGGACCCGGCCAGCGCCCAGGCGCTGGCCGTGGACCCCAGCTGCGTGGGGGAAGAACTGCTGGCGCGGTGCCGGGAGCGCGGCTGGAAACTGATCGGCATCGTGCTCACCCACGGCCACATTGACCACACGCACGACACGGCCTCCCTGGCGCGCGCCACCGGATGCCCGATCCTCTGCCACACCCAGACAGGCCCTCTTCTGGAAGACGAAAACCGCTGCGGCGCCCTCTGGCTCGGCATGCAACTCGAACCCGCCCACGCCACTCGCCTGCTCGAGGAAGACGATACGATCGCCCTGGGCGGCCAGACACTGCGCGTCCTCCACACCCCCGGTCACACCCCCGGCTGCATGTGCCTGCTGGGGGACGGGGTGTGCCTCACGGGCGACCTGTTGTTCCGTGACAGCGTGGGCCGGTGGGATTTTCCGGAAGGGGACGAAGAGCAACTCGTCGCCAGCCTGCGCAAACTGGTGGCTCGCTGTCCCGAGACCACCCGTCTCTACCCCGGCCACGGACCGGAAACCACCCTGGCTCGCGAACGGCACCAGAACCCCTATCTGCTCGAATGGCTCTGAACCCCAGATTGCGGTCTGGACAGAAAGAAAACCCTCTATTCTGCGTCCTGGGATAAAAACGGTTTTGACTCAGACCCCTTGGGGTGAGGCTCTCTCTTCTGACGTAAATCGGGAGATTGGCGCTCCCGGGAACCCCGATCCCCTCCTAAAGAGGGGCGTTTCATTGCGGTTTTTGGGTTCAACTCCGGCTTCGGGTTCAACCCTTGTTTTCAGGCGTCGAGGTCCGGTTCCCGGACAGGCCCAGAAGGCGGGCGAAGGGGCGCAGGAGGCGGTAGCACTTCTTCGAACGGATCGCGTCCAGGTCAATCTGCGCCTGACGCAGCGCGGGGATGTCTTCCGTTTCGACGAGCGCGGCGGTGGCTTCGAGCGGGTTGAGCGTGACCGTGCGCAGGTCGAACGCGCGGGGGTTCTGGCGGAGTTTCTCCGCGTTGTCCGGGGCCGGCTGCGGATCGAGCGCCCAGTTGCGCAGCGGCTGCGTGAGCGTTTCGGGCGCGAAATGCTCGCGGGCGTACCGGCGGGCGGACTGGCCCAGTTTGCGGCAGTAGGGCAGGTCGCGCGAGAGACTCAGGACCATCTCGGCCAGTTCGTCCGCGTCGTGCGAAAAACAGACGGCCCCGCACTCGGCCTCGTCGAGCAGGAGGCTGATTTCGGACCCATAGGTGGTCAGGACGGGCAGACCGGCGGCCATGAAGTTGTTGATGCGGTTGCGCGCGCCGAAGAAGGTTTCGTAGTTCGGCTCGTCAATGTTCAGCCCCAGGTCGGCCTCGCGGTACACGGCCAGCACTTCGTCACCCGTCAGCCAGCCGAGCAGGTGGTAGCGGTCGCGGTTGGGCGAGGTGCGCACGCGCGCCTCGAACTGCCGGTAGGTCTGTTCGTTGTATCCGGCGATGGCGCCCCCGGTCGAAACAAAGTGCAACGCGGGGTTGGCATCAAGGGCGATGTCGAGAAACTCGAAGAGGAAATCGGGATCGGTCCAGTAGTTGTATCCGCCGCTCCAGAGGAGAACGAAGGCGTCCTCGGGCACGACGCGCCCGCGCAGGAAGGACGTGGGAACCGACTCCGCTCCGGCATCGGGGTCCGCCTCGGGCGCGAGCGCCGAGTAAGGCATCAGTTCATAGAACGCCGGGTGGGCGGCGTTGGGAATGTGGTGGGCGAAGTGGTAGTGGAAGGTGTAGCGGTTGAGCCGCCCGAGCCCGGCCATTTCGCCCAGCAGGGCGTGGAGTTGGGGGCGCGAGACGGTCGAGAGTTTGTCGGCCCGACGGGCGATGAGCGACTCCTTGCGCCAGGCCTCGGTCAGGACGCCGTCGTCGCCGAGTCCGGCGGCCTGTCCCTGTTTCTCGGCCATTTCGTACCCGTTGAGGTCGGCCCAGAGGGGCACGGCCAGCGGAAGGCGCGCGGCGACCCACGAGGCCAGGTGGTTGACGCCGATGATCGCGTCGGGCGCGAACGAACGGGCCAGTTCGGTCAAGGTGCGGTGGATGAACTCGAAGTCGCAGTTCGAGAACGCCTGGTATTCGAAGTCCCGATAGGCGCGGCGCACCAGCGCGGCGTTCTCCATGTTGGGATCGTCGGGATCGTAAAGGGGCAGCGTGACCAGGCGCACGGAGTGGCCGTCGTCGAGCAGCGGTTTGGTGAAGTGCCAGGTGCGGAGGCATTGCCCGCCGAAGCGGCGGACATTCTGGTCGAGCAACGGCCCCAGACCGACCACAAGAAGTTTAGCCATTCGTTTCTCCACGTTGCCAGAGGTGGTTGACGGGACCGATGCCGTGACCGATGGGGTAGGCGGCGGCAATGGCGCCGGAGATGAAATACTTGGCCCCCTGCACGGCCTCGAGCGGGGCGACCCCGTGGGCGAGCAGGGCGGTGAGCGCCGCCGAGAGGGTGCAGCCGGTGCCGTGCGTGTGGCGGTTGTTGTGCCGCGGCGCGGGCAGGGAGTGGAACGTGTCCCCGTCGAACCAGAGATCGTCGCTGGTGACCCCGCCGAGGTGTCCCCCTTTGACTAGGACGGAACGCGCCCCGAGGGCCACGATCCGCTCGGCGGCCCGCTTCATGTCGTCGGGATTCACCACCTCATCCATTCCCGCCAGAATGGCCGCTTCCTCGGTGTTGGGCGTGACGATAGCCGCCAGGGGAATCAACTGCTCGCGCACGGCCTGAACCGCATCGGGCAGAAGGAGCCGGTCGCCGCTCTTGGCCACCATGACCGGGTCCACCACCAGGTTGCGCACCGCATGCGCCTGCAGGCACTGGGCGACCGTGGCCACCACCTCGGCGTTCATCAACATGCCGGTCTTGACGGCGTCGGCGCCGATGTCGTCGAGCACGGCGTTCAACTGGGCGGCGACAAAGGGCGCGGGCACCGGGTGGATGCCATGCACCCCGAGCGTGTTCTGGGCGGTCAGCGCCGTCAGGACGCTCATGCCGTAGGTATCGAGAACAGTGAAGGTCTTCAGATCGGCCTGAATGCCGGCGCCCCCGCCGGAATCGGACCCGGCAATGGTCAACGCGCGCGGTTTCTGCATCTGCGGGCTCTCCTTGCACATCTGCGACGGGTTTGTCGGAAGGGGAGAGTCTTCCTCCCTCCAGAGGCCAAACCCGAATGCTGTCTGTTGTACTCTTCGTTTTCCAGAGCCGCAAGCTAAAGCGCTCGTTTCAGGGGGCATATCTAAAGTGTTACCGCTCGTATGGTATCGAGACGCCAGGATGTTCGTACGGAAAAAGCCTGAAGGGCTTATCCCTTTCAGGGATTTCTCCTGAGTGGAAAGACCGTGCCGTCATGTAACACGTTCAAGAGGCGTCCCATTCTACCAGGAGAATCCAAAAGTTTGATACAGCCATGATAAACCGAGAGATTCCATCCGATCTGTCCGGTGACGTTGGCC
>DAOPYU010000059.1:0-15012 GCA_035353095.1 Candidatus Sumerlaeota bacterium
CCGGTCGCCTCGAAGACGCCCTGCGCGCTGTAGAGAGCGAACTGCACACGATGCTGCGTCACCTGCCGGACGAACAGGTCGCCCGCGGCCAGCTGACCCTTGAGCGACGGGCAGAAATCCATGCAGACCGCCGCGCATTCCCGGTGCAACAGCGGCTCGACCTGAAGGACATCGAGGTTTCCGACCCGGAATCGCCCACGCCCCCCGCGTCGCTCAAGCGGTTGCAACTGAACTGGCGCTGGCTCCTGCTCGAACCGTCCGTCCTGCTGGAACTGGACTCGGTGGTCGTGGATTCCCCCCCCGATCTGACCCTGTTGATGGGGGCGGACGGGCAACTGCGGGTCAGTGAGCGGACGCGATCGCTGGCCGATCTGTTGCAGCGCCTGGCCGACAAGGCGCGTCTCTCCTCCTCCAGTTCTCAGGAAAAAGCCATTCAGGTCCAGATTCTGGGAACGAATCTTTATCTGGATCGCACGGAGGCGGGGACGACGCAGAGTCCGGCGGAGGCGACCTCCGCCACCCAGGCCGTCGCCCGGCGCGTGCCGGTACTCTCCGCGGCAAGCCTGACTTCCGCAGTCGAGACCGTCTCGCCGGTGGCTGTTTTCCCGGAACCCACTTCCAGTTCCCTCCCCCAGTCCCCGGCGCTTGCGCATGTGGCGGGGGTGGAGGGGTTGAAACTGGACCTGTTCCTGTTCCCCAGTCTCCACTCCTGGTTCCTGAAGGCGGACGGTTCGCTTGTGACCAGGCAGCAGGTCACCCGGGCCACCCCCGCTCCTTCGCTTCACGTGGTGGTCCAGCCCCAGATCGGCATGGAAGCCCCCTCCGGCCCGTCGCGGTTTTCGTTCTCGGCCGAGATGGACCGGCTGGATTCCGTACGGGACTGGGGGCAGGGGCTTCCGTTCTCCCTCAGTGCCACCCCGTTGCGGGTGGCGGGGAGTGTTTCCCCCCGGGAAAAGGAAGGCGGGGTGGACTTGAATCTGGAGGTACAGAGTGACGTTGTCCGCGTTCAGGCGCCCGGGGCGGGACTCGATCTGCCCGAGACGCGCTTGCGCGCGGACGTGGCCCTTCAGGCCGACTGGACGAGCGGGACGGTGCGGGTCGTGTCGGCCAACGCCGAGGCGCTGGGCGCTACCCTGCAGGCCGCCCGGGGCGAAATCTCCCTGACGGGCGATCGGCCCTTTTCCGTGGAAATACCCGTTCTGCGGCTCGACCCGCAGGCGATGAACCTGGCGCTGGCGCGGGTGGATCAGGAAACATCCGGTACGCAGATTGAAAGAGGAAGTCTGGAAACCCGGGTGCGTCTGGCGGGCGACCGGAATGGCCTCAACTGGGACGCGTGTGAGGGACAGTTCAAGGGGAACGGTCTGGAGGGGAAAACCGGCTGGGTCGCTCCGGTCCTGGGGCCGTTGCGGTTCGAAGCCGCCCTGTCGAGCCGGACGCTTGAACTTCAGGAGTTGGACGCACAGTCCGGTCGCAACCGGTTGAACATTTCGGGCCTCTCGGTCCGCCGCGAGGGGGCGACCTGGCGCGACAAACTCTCCGTCCGCGCCAACTGGTCGTGTGACGTCTGGAGCGAGGACATTCCGCAGCTGATCCCCCGCCGGTACGATGAAACGATCAAGGACTGGAAGACGCAGGGGCAGGTGACGGGTTTCGGGACGATCCGCGGGGTCTGGACACCGGGCGGGGGAGAGGGAAAGGCTCGGCAGCCGTTTCTTCAGCGGCTTGAATCGGCCTTGAATCAGTTGGAAATCGCCGGTTCCGCCCGGGTGGAAAAAGCCGGGGTGTACCACCCCGTCCTGCCGGCCCCGCTCGAGAACCTGGCGGGCAGTGTCAACCTGTCGAACCGCGAGGTGACCTGGACCAACCTCGAGGGGACTCTGCTTGGCTCAAAACTGACGCTGACCGGACAACTGGCGGGCAAGAAGGTATTCTGGAAAGAACCGGCCCTGACCCTTCAGGCGAAGGGGGATCTGGACCTGAGCCGGATTCCGCAAATCCTCGACGCCGAGGGGTTGAGCCGCACCTGGGTGGAAGAGCATAAACGGGATATTCTCAAAACGCTGCATCCCCAGGGAAAGGTGCATCTGGATGTCGGGTTGCAGGGGCCGTTGAACCAGCCCGCGCAGCTGGTGCTTCAGGGCGAGGTGACCGCCAGGGGACTGGCGGGCAACATCGCCACCCCGGCGGTGCAGGGGGATCTGGCGGTCTCGTCGGCCCGGCTGTTGCTGCGTCCCGACGGATTGACGCTCGAGAACCTCAAGGCGCGACTGGGGACTCTGGACCTGAATACCAACGCGACACTGGGTCGCGAGGGGCTGCGGGTGGAATACGCGGCGAACGGCCGGTTGCCGGATTACAAGACGACCTTCCCGCCCCTGCTGGCCGACAGCGGCGAGGTGGCGGGCGATGCGCGAGTGAGCGGCTGGGCGGCCATCCGACCCAAACCGGGCAGCGCGTTTGACAAGGACCAGACTCCGGTGGCGTTTTTTCTGGCCATGGCTCAGGCCCTGCGGGAATCGGGGAACGACGGGCAGTGGTTCAAGAACACCTTTGCGGTGGACGCCAAGGCAACGGCGGATGTCAAGGATTGTCTCTACACGCATCTGGACATGCCCATCCCGGTGCGTCATATCACGGGACGGCTTTTTCTGAGTCCGGACGGGTTGCGGTCCGATGGTTTTGTCAAGACCCAGTGGGGGGACAGTCCGGTGGGTGAAACCAGTGGAACGATTCTGGTGGTTCCGACGGAACGGGGGACGATCGCCCCGCCCGGCCAGTCGGAGCCGGACACCTGGTATGTCCGCATCCGGTATGCGGGCCGGTTCCCGCAGGTGAACGTGGACGAGTGGGTGCGCCCTTGGGGCCGTCCGGCCGAACCGGGCGCTCCGCCCACTCCGCCGCTGGGCCCCTTCGAGTTCGAGAAGCGCGATCGGTATGAGCGGGGCCTGGACGTGGAGGGAACCGTAACGGCGGATCGGGTGCTTTATCAAAACTACGAGTTCCAGAATGCCTTGTGCCAGTTGCGGTACCGGCATTTTACGGGACGTCCCAAACTGCTGGAATTTCCCGAGCTCAAGGGGCAATTGTGCGGGGGACCGTTTGCCTCGGACCTGGCCCTGTTGTTCGGGCGTACGGAAGAAGTCGAGTGGAACTGGCGCGTGGCGGTTCGCAATATCGTCTGCGAAAGGCTGCTGGAAGCTTTTCAGAAAAAGAAATCCACCATCAATGGCCGCCTGACCGCCCAGATGGGGTTGCAGGGGCGCTCGAACCGGCGCGATTCATATCGGGGGGTGGGGTCGTTCAATCTGGCGGACAGCAGTTTCATGGGCAACCGGCTCCTGGGGGCTCTGGGACGGTTTCTGCGCCTGGAGGGGTTGGAGCAACGTTCTTTCACCCAGGCCAATGGTGTTTTCGCGATACAGGACAGTTCAATTGCGATTTCCAGGCTGAATCTCAAGGGGACCGTGATGGATCTGGTGGCGGAAGGCACCGCTTCGTTTGACCGGAATCTGGATCTGATGGTGGTTTATACCCTGTTGAACGAATGGGAGAAGATTCCGGTTTTGAATGTGCTGCCGAAGACGTTCGAGTTTGTCGGGGGAAAAGTGTTGAAAATTCAGATGAGCGGTTCGTTGGACGACCCGAAGATCCGGACCGTTCCTCTTTCGTTTATCTGGAAACCGGCCATCAAACTGCCTGAAAGTCCCGATCCGGCGGAGTGTTGTCCGTTGTTGCCGGGTCCTGCGCCCACCACCGGGGGAGAAGGTGGGAACGGTAAAAGTTGACCGGGCCGGGGGGATAACGGGAACCGGGTGGGTGTCTGGTATGGGGTTTGCTTATTTCCCGGGCGTAAAGTCCTTTGGGGACTTTCTGACGCGATTTTTTAGTATGGGAAATGAGGTGCAGTGATGCGTAAGCAGGTAGCAACGGTTCTGGCAGGGCTGACATTGTTGGGGTTGTCCATGAGCGCGATGGGGCAGCAGGCCGGTTCCGCCAGCGGCGGGGCAGGCGCCGCCTCGCGTGGGACAAGAATGCGCAGCAACGCAGAACGGGCCAGTCAGGCGGGCATGCTGAATAAAACCAAAAAGACGGACCCAGATAGTGAGGAGACGACACCAGGCGCGCAAAAATCCCCGTCCGCCGGGATGCGGGTGCGGGGGGTGGTGACCGACATCACCACCGGAACCCTGACGATTACCGAGAAATCGGGGCAGGTCTCCGTGTTCCAGTTGACCCCGGCGACGCCGGTCGTGGGCACCCATCTGGTGGATGTTTCCCGGCTCAAGGGGAGTCAGCAGGTTCGGATGGAAGGATCGCTCTCGTCTGACGAAACGACGTTTACCGCCAAGACCATCACGCTGTTGACGGGAAAGTCCGGTCAGCCGGGTACCCCGAAAGCCGCGGCGGGCTCTGCCGGTCCGGCGGTCCGGAAAAACGCCACGCTGCTCAAGAATCTGGCCTCAGGCGAACTGGTCGTCGAGGGGAAAAAGGCCACCTTACTCACGGGCGACAAGAAAGTCCCCGTCGCTTTCGGGTCGAACATGCGGGTTCTTGAGAATGTAAACGGAACCCCGAAAATACTCACCAAAGGCATGGATGTGTTTGTGGTCAACCGCGAGGAGAACGGGAAGAAAGTGGCTCTCTCGATCAGCCTGAACAACAGCCAGCCGAACGGGAAGAAAGCGGGCGCCAAACAGCCCGCCGTCAAAAAAGCCGGAAAAGACGTCCCAGCCGGAAAAGACGCCCCCAAAGCGGGGAAACCGGGGGCTGTAAACGCCAAGCCGCAACCCGCCGCGGGCAAGCCCGCCGTGAAGGCCGACGAGAAGAAAGCCGGGACGGTTGAGGAGAAGAAAGCCGCGGACGTCAAGGCTCCGGAAGTGGAAAAGCCAGCGGCGAGCGCTCCGGAAAAGGCCGCCGAAAGCGCGCCGGTTCAGTAATTCGCGTGTGTATCCAACCAGGGACAAACGCGTGAAGGGCTCCCCTCCCACCCCCGCCCGCTCTCACGTGTGAGCACGCTGCCCCGCCGGGCCATTTCTCCACCCTTCTGGAATGGCCCGGCGGGGTTTTGTCTGGACCCGGGTTCCCGGCCGCTCAAGCGGGTAGATGTCGGGGGTTACGGCAGGCGGTTTCGACGCGGCTGGCACGTTCTCCGTTCCGTTTTCTTCGGGAAGCGCACCGGAGTGAGGGCGGTGAGGCGTCTTCTGTCTTCGGGGTGAAAACTAAGGATGATTTTTGTTTGTGAAAGCGGTAAATATGAGGCGGGGTACGGATGATCGGTTGCCCGCCCCGAGTCATGTCCGTCAGGCGCATCCGAGACAGCCGGACCGCAACGCGCAGGAGGAACCAACGCCATGCAACAGTGGGGCACTTTTCCGATCCCCGAGTCGCGGCCCTTTTTCTGGCAGGTGGGGCCCAGACGTTTGTGGATCGAGCGGACGGGTCTGGAGATTCGGATCGCCAGCGATCTGAATGGAGAGGCCGGCTCGTCCGATTCGGTTGACCTGCCCAAGCCCGCGGAGTTGCAGTGGAAGCGGTGGATGTTGAAAAGCCCGGCGGCGACGGCCCAGATTCTGCCGGCCATGCCCGGGCAAAACCTGATCGTCCACAGCAAGGACCCGTTGAGTATCCTTCCGAATGCCCAAGGTTTCTTCTTTGTCCGGATTCCGGTCTTTGTTGAGGTGCGCCTGGGCAAAACGGAGACAGATCTTCTGGTTTCGGAGCCGACGCGCTCACTCAGCAAGACGTGGTTTGGCGACTTCTCCTCGGGGGAGTTGTGTCTCAGTTTGCGTACGCCCGTGTTGTCGAGTCTGGAGGGGGAGGAACTTCCCGCGTACCGGGCGGTGTGTCCCATTCGAGTCCGGAACACGTCGAAGACCCAGCTGGCTTTCCGTCGGCTGTGTGTCAATGTCAACCTTCTGAGAATTTTCCAGGGGGCGCATCATCTCTGGACCAATGAGGTCCACATGGAGTTTGTGGGGGACTATCTGTCGAGCCGGGTTGAGAACCGGACCGATCCGCCGTCGTTCGAAAAGGGGGCCAAACTTCTGACCGATTCACGGGTGCCGGCGGACCGCAGTCTGCTGCGCAAGAGTTTCGACAATTTCATGGTGATTGAAAATTGGATGAAGTCGTCTCTGGCGCTCTGAGTTTTTGGCCGGTGAGGACATCGAGGGTGCGAACAGGGGGAAAACGGGGACCATGGCTGAAACGAGAACCATTTTCGATATCATCCTGGGGATTTTCAAGACGGCCTGGGAAAGCCCGCTGGCGACGACCATTATCGCGAACGCCTGTCAGATCATCCTGCTTCTGGGCGTGGGGATTCCACTCATTACGTTTGTGACCCGGCAGATTCTGAAATACCTGAAGGGGCATGTTTCCGAGCAGGTCTCGATGCTGGTTTCCAAGGGGATCTTTTATGGCGGCATGGTGTTGCTGGGACTGATGTTGTTGCCCATTATCGGTATCAAGGAACTGACGCCGATTGTCGGCGCGGCGGGAGTGGTGGGGGTGGCCGTCGGCTTCGCCGCACAAACCAGTTTTTCGAACATCATCAGTGGTCTGTTCCTGATTTCCGAGCGGCCCTTCGCCGCGGGCGACCTGATCAAGATCGGGGAGACCAAGGGGTTTGTCACCTCGATCAATCTGCTTTCCATCCGGCTGCGGACCCTGGACAATCAGCAGGTCCGTATCCCGAACGAGTATGTGATCAAAAATGTGGTGACGAATGTGACTCATTTCCCCATTCTTCGCCTCGATATTGACCTCTCGGTTTCCCATCGGAACGATCTGGAGCAGGTCATGGCCGTCCTGAAAGACATCGCCGACAAGAATGTCTATTGTCTGGACGAACCCGATGCGTCCGTGCAGATCCAGCAGTTCGGGGCGTCCAACATTTCGATCCGGCTCAGCGCCTGGTTTGCCAAAGACGACTATCTGCAGTTCAAGAATTCGCTCATCTGTCAGATTCAGAAGCGCTTTCGGGAAGAAGAGATTGAAATCGCCTCTCCCTCGACGCACAACGTGTGTCTGGTACCCGCCCCGGACGGGGCGTGTCCGGCGCCGGGAATGGGGGAGTCCCCTGTCGTCCAGACGTCTGAGAGAGGTTGAGTTCGTCTGTTATTCGGGTTGATTCTTCAAATTGGCGGGAAAGGAACTGTTTATGCAACTGACGCTCTACAACGCCTCCGGGGAACCTCAGGATATCCCCACCCTGAAAGAATTTGAAGAACGCGATCTGGAGTTGCGCAGCCGGGGGGAATGGTTCTGGGTGGACGTGGAGGGGGCGACGTCACTCGAGATGGTGGAATTTGCCCGGCACTTTGACATTCACCGGATGACCGCCGACGATTGTCTGAACCGCCTGGCCCCGGTCAAGATCGAGATGGCCGAGGACTACCTTTTTCTGGTGACGCATGTCCTGAATTTCAACGAGGGGTGGGACAAACTCGAAACGTTGAACCTGAGTTTCATCCTGTTCAAGGAGTGTTGTATTACCGTCCACAGCCAACCGGTTCGCAGTGTCGCAATCGCCGCCCGGCAGATGAAGGGGGAAAACTGCCAGAGTCTGAACGGTTCCTTCAAGGTCCTCTATCTGACGTTGCAGGCCATCATGGGGTTCTACGCGGAACTGGTGGAGGATGTGTGCGAGGATGTGGACACGCTCGAGGACTCGGTGATGGAGGGGCAGATCGAGTCGAGTCTGTTGCAGAATGTCGCCAGTTCGGCCCGCCATCTGGCGGTGGTGCGCCGGCGTCTGGTGCCCACGCGCCGGGTGCTCGAACGGTTGTGCGAGGAAGGCGAGGCGTTTCTTGACCCCGAGGCGCGCATCTACCTGCGCGATGCGCTCGATGGGGTGATCCGGTTGATCGAAAAAGGCACGGTGATTCGCGACGCGTTGAATACGGCTCAATCCAATCATCTGGCGCACCTGTCCAACCAGGCGAATGCGGTCATGCGGACGCTGAGTGTGGTGGCCACGATCATGATGCCCCTGACGTTTGTCACGAGTCTGTTCGGGATGAATGTGAAGGTGCCCGGGCAGGAAGTGGACGGGCTTTTTTATTTCAATTGTATCGTGGGGGGGATGCTGGTTCTGACGCTCCTGATGATCCTCATCTTCCGGCGACGCGGGTGGTTTTAGGCAATGGATAATGGATAATTGATAATGGGAGGCGGGGAGAGGCCCGGGGGGAAAACTTGGTGAAAAGAGGGGAATCGAGACTTCCGGGAACGCCAATTTTCTGATTGGCGTAGCATGATAGCCCCTTACCCAAAAGGGGACAAACCCAAACCCCTTGTTGCCCCATACCGGAAGAACAGCAGGTTAACTTTCGGCCCTCGACCGCGGTTTCCAGGACAATCGGTCTGTTTCCCCGTAAGGCGTTAGTCACCTGTCATCTCCCCCGACCAGGGGTTCCCGAGAAGGGAAAAGAATCCGTAGGGGCGGGTTTCAAACCCGCCCGGCAGGCACTCCGGATCTGGAAAGGGCGGGTTTCAAACCCGCCCCGACAGAAAATTTGGGTTCGGAAAACCCCGGGCAGTGAATGGCTGAAGGGTGACGTTTCTCCCTCTTCCTCCGGCGACTTTTGCTGTTGTGAAACGGGGGGGATGGGGTAAGATGGAATCTTCCGGTGGGGGGAATGGGCCGGAACTTGAGCGGGACGAGGAGATGAGGCCAGTGCAGATGAAATGCTCCAACCAGAGAGTCTTCGAACCGGGGAGCGCGGGGTGGTTGTGGGCCCGCACCCTGATGGTGGCGGGTTCGATCGTTTTTGCGGCGTGCGGATTGGTCCGGGGCGCGCAGGCGCCGGTTTCGTCTCCGCAATCGGCTCCCGTTCCGTTTCAGGCGGCCGCGATTACAGAGGATCAGCGTCAGGCGCTCGAACAGTGCGAACGGCGCGATCAGGGCTACCCGTTTGATCTCCCCTACCCGGTCAATATCGTGGATCAGCCGTTCAGCCCGGAGATGGAGAGCCGGCGAGCGTTGTTTGCGTGCAGCGGGCAGGTGGCGTTCTACGCGAAGAAGGGGGAGTTCGACAAGGCGCTAGCCCTGCTCAATACCCTCCCTCAGGATCGTTCGAAATGGCCGGTCGGGCTGCGTCTCAGTGAGGCGCGGATTCTGTTGCGCCAGACCCAAATAGACCAGGCGCGCGAGCGGTGTCAGGCGGTGCTGGCCGCCGCGCCCGACTCGATCGAGGCCTATCTGCTTCTGGCCGAGGTGGAAAACCTGAAGCGCAATCCCCAGGGCGTGGTTGATACGCTGGAGAAGGCGCGCGAGAAAGCGCCGCTCAACCGCATGGTCCTCGAAATGCTGGCGCGGCGTTACCAGTTGCGCCTGCAGCAGAAGGACCTGAAGACCGACGAGGTCGCGGCGTTGCTGAGCAAGGTCGAGAGTGTGTATGAAAACATCATCCAGGCCGCTCCGGGTCAGCCGTCGCTTCCCTACCTGCGCATTCTGATCAATATCAAGAAAACCCGGGGCGATTTGCAGAAAGCCTGCGCGTATCAGGAACAACTGGTGCAGATCATGCCGCACGAGACTCAGGCGCGCCTCGATCTGGCCGAGATGCTCCAGAAACTGAATCGGGGCGACGAGGCGTTTGAGACCCTGCGTCGCGGGGTGCTGCTCGATCCTGAGGATTCCCTGCTGACGGTCGCCGTCATCCGCAGCCTGAGCCCCGCGCAGGACGAGGCCATGGACCGGATGCGCAACCCCAAGGTGCTCGACTTTTACCGGCAGCTGGCGGTGGAGTATCCGGGGCGCGCCGATCTTCAGGTGCGCTATGCGCGTATGCTCCTGATGAACGACCAGACCGACGAGGCGGCCCGCATTCTGCAGAGCGCGCAGGAACAGCATCCCGGGACCCCCGAGGTCTGGTTGACGCTGGCGCGGCTTTACCAGCAGCAGAAGCAGCCCGAGAAGGTCCGTTCCGCGATGGAAGCCTATGTGGCGCTGGCGCCCCGTAACCCCGAGACGTTGACCAACGCGGCGCGTCTCCTGCTCGATTTTGATCAGCCGGAACCCGCCGCCGGGTATCTGAGTACGCTGCGCGAGGTCAAGCCCGACGCGCCCGAACTGGGGGCGCTGGAGACCGAACTGTTGATCCAGCAGAAGAATTTCCCGGAAGCGGCGGTGCGGTTGCGCCAGCAGTGCGACGCGGCGCCGGAAAAGTTCGAGAATTATCCGAAGTACATCCGGGTGCTGGAAGAACTGAACCGGACCCAGGATGCCATCGAGCCGTTGCGCAACGCGCTGGGGAAGATCTCGGACGAGAAACTGGGGTTGCTGGCCTCGCTGTATGTGAGTCTCTGCAAGCGTCACAACCGCGCCGGTGAAGTGACCGCCACGCTCGAACCGCTTGTGACCAAGTATCCCGAAGACGCCAAGTTGTCGCTGCTGCTGATCGAGTTCTACACCCAGAATGGCGAGAAGGACAAAGCCCGTGCGCTGTTGGACAAACTGCTGGCCGCGAACGAGGGGGATGCCGAGACGCTCTACCTGATCGGGTTGCGCCTGATGGACCTGGACCAGTCGGCCGACGCGGAAGCCTGTCTGCGCAAGGTGGTGACGCTCCTGCCCGACAGTTGGCAGATGCGCGTGGTGCTGGCCGGTTTCTACCAGGAGACCAACCAGCCGCAGAAACTGACCGAAGTCGTCAACGACCTGGCCAAGTCTTTCCCGAACGATCCCAAGGCGCTCTACAATGTCGCCATGCTCCGGTGGGATCTGAATCAGTTCGACGAGGCGCAGCGGGATCTCGAACGGACCCTCCAGATGAATCCCGGCGATGCCGAGGCGTGCAATTCGCTGGGGTACCTTTACTGTGAGCGGGACATCCGGTACGACGAAGCTCTCAAGTTGGTCCAGAAAGCGATGGAACTGAAGCCGGGGGAATACCACATTCTGGACAGCCTGGGGTGGGTGTATTACAAGCAGGGCGACTATGCCAAAGCCATCACCACGCTCGAGGAGGTGGCGCGCCAGAAACAGAACGATGCCACCGTTCAGGAGCACCTCGCGTACAGTTATCTGAAGGCGGGCCGCTCGACCGAGGCACTGGCGCGGTTCAAACTGGCGGTCGAATTGCTCAAGGAGAGCAAGGAAGACAAGGACCGCAAGAAACTCGAACAGTTGAGCGGTCAGATTGCCATCATGGAGAAGGACCTGACCGCCCAGAAGTAATTCTGAGAGACAGCCGTTGAGGACCGAGAATGGGTCTTTTGTGTGAAGGGGCGGAAAGAGTTTGGGTTCGGTCCCGGGGGGGGCGGTTTTGTCAACCGCGCCAATCAGGAGATTGGCGCTCCCGGGAACCGCGTCCGGGGCTCATTCGCGTTCCGGGAAAAGCCGCAGCGTCCAGCTGGCGCTCTGGCCGGGTGTCTCGCTCACCGAGACGCAGAGCGTCTCCATGCGTCCGCCCTCGGGTTCCCCGCGCAGGCGTTCGGCCAGGCGGCACGCAATGAAATACGCCAGGCGTTCCATCGTGGTGTTGGGAATGGGAAGCAGGGCGCAATCCTCACGCGGCAGACTATAGGTCTTCTCGCCATAGCGCAACACGACCTGTTCTTCTTCCTCCAGGACGGTCAGGAGGGGGTTTTCCAGCGCCACCAGGACCCGTTCATCGAGTTCCCCGCAGATCTCGCGAGTCCATTTCTTTAGAACTCCCACATCCAGTACCATGCCCGCTGCGTCGAGCAAACCCGACAGAGTTGTTTCGACCTGGTAGTTGTGGCCGTGCAACCGCTCGATGGAGCCGTCGGCAAACGTGGCCAGGTGCGCCGCACTGAATTTGAGCGCCTCCTTGGCGGTTCGGATGGTGTAGAGCGGAGTGGAGAATTCGGGGGACATGTGTAGGGCTCCTTTTGTCTTTGCCGGGCGATTCTGCCCGGGTGTTTCGCGGTCCTTCTGATGGGAAGGGTCAGGTTCGCCTCAGGGTGCGATGGATGAAGTTGTCGGTCCGTTCGGGCTTGCAACGGGCGAGGAGCCGGTCGAGCGCGCGTTCCAGGTACGCCTGTTTGTACGCGAGGGACTGGCGGAACAGGCGTCTTCCCAGAAAGCCGCCGGGCAGCCCTTCGAGGGCGTTTCCGTCGGCCAGATCTATGGCATGAATCAGATACACCACCACCGGCGTTCCGGCTAGAACGGACGCGAGCGCAAAACGGGTCCACAGCCCCCCCAGCGCCAGGCTCACCGAGGCGTGGATGGGCAGGCGGAGGAACGGGGTGACCGACACGGGAACCTCGAGGAGTGAACCGGCGGGCGGCGGGAGGAGCGACTCGACCGTTTCCTCCAGAGAACCCAGCGAGTGCCACGGCGCCTGCAAGTCGGCAAAATAGGGGATGCGGGGCGCCCGATGGACCTGTCCGTCCCCGTAATGGCCGCTGCTGCCGCCATCCCCTTCGGGATGAGGGGACGGAATGGCCGCGTTCTCCTCTTTCCCGGATCTGGCTGTCCCCTTTTTCGCCAGAAATCGCGCGGCGACGCGCAGGACGGGGGCGGCCAGCGTGGGCAGGAGGGAGGAATCGTAGAGCAGGCCCGATTCGGCGACGGCCTGCAACACTGTGGGCGAACAGTCGAATCCCGGCGCCCGGAATCCCACGGGGCGCCGTCCGGTCACCAGTTCGATGGCGTCGTTTGCGCGTTCGATTTCGGAACGGATTTCGAGTGGAGTCAGGCGTCCCAGTCCGAGCGGGTGCGTCTCGCTGTGGTTGGCGATTTCGTGCCCTTCGGCCAGAGCCCGGCGCAGGAGCACCCGGTGTGCATCGGGCAGGCTGTCCTTGCCGATGGTGAAGAAGGTGGCGGGCACCCGCCGGGCGGCCAACAGGTCGAGGAGGCGCTCCAGTCCCGTGCAGAACACGGGATCGGGTTGGGTCGCCGAGGGCCCTCCGCTCAAGCCATAGACTCGCCGGATGGCCCAGAGACTGTCGAGGTCCACCTGGAGCAGAAGCGTCGGACGGGGGCTCTGGTCGGGCATAGTCACGTTTCCGGGCCGGTTCTTCCGTCTTGTTCCGAAAAAATCGTTCAGTCCCCGCTCTCGATCACAAACCAGGTGGAAGCACCCGGCGCGAGTTCGATAGGCACCTCGATCTCGTACTGGCGGCTCAGGGTGACCACTTTTGCCGTGCCTTCCTGTTCGCGAATCTTCACCTTGCCGGTCAAGCCGGTGTAATACAGCGGTAGACGCAGGCGCGTCGTGACTGGGGTACTCGAGGGGTTGAAGAACTCGGCAAACCCCTTCTGCTCGAGTCGGGGGTTGACGTGCAACATGCAGTCAACCTGCCGTCCGTCGGGGCGCTGGACGTGGACGATGTCGGATTCGAGGATCGCACGGTATTTCTTGAAGAACGCAACCTTCGACTGGACCAGCGCCTGAGTTTCGGGCTTGTCAAACAGGCGCGGGCCTCGGTAACAGGCCTGGACGCCGGAACCGAGGTTCTGGGTCAGGTGGGCGCCGTAGGCGTCGAGGTGCTCGGCCAGCGGTTCGAGCGTGGCGGCAGCGCCGCCGCCGTGGTACTGGACCAGTGGCACGAACATCCACCCCATGCTGGGCGTCTTGTCCCACGTGCCGTCGAAGATGTTCTGGCGCCCCAGCACGATCTGGCGGTCGCGCGGCAGCGACCAGTTGTCCTCGCGGTACCCCATGCCGGTCTTGTTCGATCCGTTCAGGAAGTACCAGTCCGGCACGTTGAGGTAGATCCCCCGCCCGCGGCACCACTTGTAGAAATCCGTGATAGTCCGCCACTGTTTCCACTGCGAGTCGGCCTCGCCCTTGTGGCCGGGGTGTTTCGTCGAAGCGCACACGTCGCCCGGGTAGGAACCGTCGTGTTCGAGGACATCCAGACCGGTGGCCTCATAGAACGCCTTCAGTTTCCGGAAGTAGTTCTGGCCCCACGGGCTTCCGAGGCAGGGCGAGTTACCGAAAAGGCCGTCGCCGGGCTTGCCCGTTTTGGGGTTGATGGCGTCGTTTTCGTCGTCAATGCGGCGACTTGCCAGGAGCGAGTAACCGCCCAGCACGATGTTTCTTGAGTGGGCGTAGTCCACGAGTTCCTTGATCGCCTTCAGATAAGCCGCATCTTCGCTTTCGGCATTGAACCCGCTGCCGAAACTCATGATAACCATCTCGAAGCCGACCTCGGCGGACTGGTCAATCGCCTGTCGCACGGCCGCAGGGTTGGAGTCCGTCACGTGCAGCAGGAGGGGGTTCTCCTGCGACCAGGGCGCGAGCGTCCGGTACATGCGCCGTTGCGCCAGGCTGTTGCGTTCGCGGTCGGTCCCCTCGAGGGCCAGTTCGAAGGTCCGGAACGATTCGAAGGTGTCTCCCGGCGCGATGTCGAGGTCCGGCCCCTGGGGCGTCCGGCACTCGAGCAGGGCGGGACTCTTGAGTTCAAAGTTGATCTGCGTGGTGAACTGAGGGTCGGTCACCCAGTTGACGGTTTTGGTGGCCATTTTCGGCTTGAACCCGCCGAAGCTGTAATCGCTCTCGATGAACAGGTTCGGCCGGTTCCACTGTTTCAGATCCTCGACCGATGTCTCGCCCTCGACGAGCGCCAGAACCTCCGTCGTGATCGTGTTCAGGTGAATCGGTTTTGCCTGGCCGTTGTGGACGGTGACCCATTTGGAGATCAGGGGGAGGCCGTCGTAGAGTTCGTAATGAACCCGTACCTCGACGTCCTGCAGTTCCGGTTGCGTCGCGCGGAAGAAAATGGTCAGCGCCACCCCCGGCGCGGGCCAGGGGGAATCGGGCGAACAGGCCCAGCGTTTCCACGGGAAACGCGCCTGAATCGGGCCGGTTTCCATCCGCGCGTACTGGAAGGAAGCCGGGTCGTTCTGGAGTTCGGGGATCCACTCGGGCCGCAGGTAGGCGTAGTCGGGTTGGCCCGTCAGCCCTCCCACCGCGTATTCCTTCCCGTTGAGCGTGAGGCGGGCTTCCGGCTTGACGCCCCGCAACAGGCTTTCGCCCGACGACAGGTTGTCGAACGCCACCGTGGCCGCATTCGGGGACAGGCGCA
>DAOPYU010000060.1:0-14976 GCA_035353095.1 Candidatus Sumerlaeota bacterium
CTCGATGCGCAGCAACTGGTTGTACTTGCAGATGCGGTCCGTACGCGAGGCCGAACCGGTCTTGATCTGGCCGGCGTTCGTCGCCACGGCGATGTCGGCGATTGTGGTGTCCTCGGTTTCGCCCGAGCGGTGCGAAACGACAGCGGTGTAACCGGCGCGTTTGGCCATCTCGATGGCGTCGAGCGTCTCGGTCAGCGAGCCGATCTGGTTGACCTTGATCAGGATCGAGTTGCACACGCCCAACTCGATGCCTTTCTTGAGGAACTTGGTGTTGGTGACGAACAGGTCGTCGCCGACCAGCTGCACCTTCTTGCCGAGCGCCTCGGTGAGGAGTTTGAAGCCGTCCCAGTCGTTTTCATCCAGACCGTCTTCGATCGAGAGGATCGGGTACTTGGCGCAGATTTCCTTGTAGTACTCGACCATGGCGGCGGAGTCTTTCTCGGGCTGCGCTTCGGCGGCCATGACGTAGAGGCCCTTGGCCTTGTCGTAGAACGAGCTGGCCGCGGCGTCCAGGGCGATCGTCACGTCTTCGCCCGGCTTGTAACCGGCTTTCTCGATCGCCTCGAGGATCACCTCGATGGCCTCGGCATTCGAGCCGAGGTTCGGCGCGAACCCGCCTTCATCGCCCACGGACGTGTTCAGGCCGCGCTTGGAAAGCACTTTCTTGAGGTTGTGGAACACTTCGGCGCCACAGCGCAGCGCGTCGGCGAAACTCTCCGCCTTGGCCGGCTGAATCATGAACTCCTGGATATCCACGTTGTTGTCGGCGTGCTGGCCGCCGTTCAGGATGTTCATCATCGGCATGGGCAACACCTTGGCGTTGACCCCGCCCAGGTACTGGTAGAGCGGCAGGCCGAGCGAATCGGCGGCGGCGCGGGCCACAGCCAGCGAAACACCCAGAATGGCGTTGGCGCCCAGGTTCGACTTCGTTTCGGTCCCGTCGAGGTCCAGCATCCGCTGGTCAATCAGGGTCTGCTCGGTCGCGTCCATCTCGACGATCTCGGGGGCGATGGTGGTGTTGACGTTCTGAACCGCCTTCATCACGCCCTTGCCCAGGAACCGCTCCTTGTCGCCGTCGCGCAGTTCGAGCGCTTCATTCTCGCCCGTCGAGGCGCCGGAGGGCACGGCGGCCCGGCCCATTGCGCCGCTTTCGAGCAGAACTTCCACCTCAAGGGTGGGGTTGCCGCGCGAGTCGAGAATCTCACGGGCATGCACATCAACAATCGTGGTCATGGATATCATCCTCCCTAACGTATAATGAATTCCTGTTTGGAACTTTTTTCCTTCTGCCGGAACAAGTCCAACGCGCATCAAAACAGGTACGCATCGGCGTGTCAAGCCCGAACGGTGGAAAGAAAATACTCCGCCTGTCCAAAAAATGCAAATACCAAGTGAAAAAAGCCATTCCCGAGCCAGGGGGGAGGGAGAATTCCGGCTGAGACCCGAGGGATTCTTTCCGGTCGGCGGGACGTGTTTCGAGTTTGCACTTCGAAAAAAGGATGGTATGGTAAAATTGGTGTTCCGGCGGATTTTGGGGGCTGGAGTATCCGGGTACGAAAAATCGAGCAGGGAATGGGTGAACGGCGATGATGCGATCGGAAGAATCGTCCGCGCACGGGCGAAAACATGAGAAAACACCGGAGCCGGAGGTGAAGACGGCGCCAGGCGAGGAATCCGCCCCGGCGGTCGTCGCTCCGGAGACGGGTGAGGCCGAAACGGTCGAGAGCCTGCGCGAGAAGTGGCTGCGGGCCTTGGCCGACCGGGAAAATGTGCGCAAGCGCCTGACGGCTCAGACGCGCGTTTCAGTCCAGAACGAACGTAAGGCCATCCTGCTGGCTTTTCTGGACGTGCTGGATAATCTGGAGCGGGCATTGGCGTCCCACGAGGGCGAGAGCAACGACTGGGTCGAGGGGACGCGGAATATTTTCCAGCAGACCGTGAAAATTTTCCGGGATTACGAGGTTGAGCCGATTTTGTGCCTGGATCAGCCGTTCGATCCCGAATTGCACGAGGCCGTGAGCCGGATCCATGACCCCGAGAAGCCCGACGGAGTGGTGGTCCAGGTGGTCCAAGTGGGGTATCGTTTCCGGGACGGCGGGTTGCTGCGTCCGGCGAAGGTGTTGGTAAACGCAAAGGAATGAGGAAGACGGGTCCTGTTCGAGGCTCAATCCTTATTAAGGGAACAATAAGTTGTTGACTTTCAGGCGGTCCGTTAGGTTGTCGAGCCGGGACTGACGGGATTGTTCCGGCGGTGGGGGCGGTTGTCGGGCTGGAATGCGGTTCACAAAGGAAAAGATTTTCTTCATGCGTCATCTTGCTTGGATTCTCCTTCTGCTGTCACTTGGGATCGCGGTTTTCGGGATCGGAATCGGTCGCCGCGACATGTGGGCGCCCGATGAGCCCCGGTTTGCCCAGGTCACCCGCGAAATGCTCGACCGGCGCGACTTCTTCGTCCTGCACCTGAATGACGGGGTTTATACGGATAAGCCGCCGATGCTGATGTGGCTGGCGGCCTGGCTCAACGGGCCCGACACCTCGAACATCTCCTCCTTCGCCATGCGGGTCCCTTCGGTGGCGGGGGGGCTGATTGCCCTGATGGCGATCTATGCGTTGACGTTCTCGATGTTCGGTTCGGCGCGCATCGCTTTTGCCTCGGGAGCGATTCTGGCCACGACCACCCTGTTTGCGGCCCAGGCGAACTGCGCCCAGCTGGACATGCTGATGTGCGGGTGGGGATCGTTGGCAATGCTGGGGTTGTGGCACGCGTTGCAGAGTCCGCCGGGACGCCGCCGGGTGTTCTGCTGGGTGTGGGTCTGGATTTTCGGCGCACTGGGCACACTGAGCAAGGGACCGCCCTCGCTGATGGTGGCCCTGGGAACGACGGTGTTCTATTGGATGTGGCAGACGGACGCGCGCAAGGCGCTCCGCACGGCGGCGGCCTGGACGGTGCTCCCGCTGGCCTGTACGGCGGCATTTTCCGCCATTCTGGGGGAGGACCCGCAAGGAGGGTTGCTTGACGCTCCGCTTCAACTGATTCCCCTGGCGTTTTTGCTCGGGTTGCTGGTCTGGACGCTCTGGCAGTGGCTGCTGCCCGCCTGGAAGGCGTCGCCGTCGCGGTTTCTGGGACGGTTGGCGGGGCTGGCGCTGGGATTGCTGGTGTTGGCCGCGATTGTCGGGGTGTGGTTTATCCCCTATAAACTGCACGCGCCGATTCAGGCTTCGGAGAATACGCTCTGGAACCAGACGGTGGTGCGGTACTTTGTCGGGTTGAGTCACAAGGAGCCGTTCTGGTTCTTTCTGCTGGATTTTCCGGAAAACGCGCTCCCGTGGACGTTGTTTGCCCTCCTGGCCGCGCATCGGGCGTGGAAGGGAAGCCAGCCGATGGCACGCGAGCCGTTCCGGTTTCTGGCGGTGTGGTTTCTTTTCACCTTCCTGTTTTTCACGATTTCGCCCGGCAAGCGCGACATGTACCTGCTGCCGTGCGTGCCGGCGGTGGCGATTCTCTGCGCCTGGTTTTTCGATCAGTTGGCCGTTTCGGCCCCGGACGGCCAGAAGGGTTTTCTCCGGCTGGCCTGGGTCAATGCGGCCGGTCTGGTCGTGCTGATCGGGGCGGCTCTCGTTTTCCAACTGGGCGTGGTGGACGCCCGGATGAGCGAGGCGACCGTGGCGAAATTGCTCGACAAACTCCATCTGACGGGGATGTCGCTGAAAGAGTTGTCCCTCTGGGGGGTGGTGGGGGCGGGGTGTGTCCTGCTGGCGGGAACCCTCTGGGCGATCCGCAGACGGCACGTCTGGGGGATTGTGGCGGCCAACGTCGTGCTGGCGGGAGGAGTGAATTTGTACGCGCACGGGTGGCTCATGCCGGCCCGGAATCCGATCGAGTCGGGACGTCCCCTGTCGGACGCCATTTGTCAGCTGCGGGATACCCCTTCAGACCCGGTGGCAACTTTTGCGTTCTTCCGTCCGGATTTCCTCGTATATGGGGATTTCAAGATTCAGCGGATCGAAAAAAAAGAAGTGGCGGGCGATGAGGAACTGAAGGCTTTTCTGGCCCAGCCGCAGCGGTGTTTTGTGATTCTGATGACCAAAGATTATCAAGACTACCTGCTCAAGCGCTACCCGGACCTGCCGGTTCGGAAGGTGGCCGAAATGCCGATCACGGGCCGTTCCATGACGGTCCTGGACAACCGGCCCGGGCAGTCCCTGTCCCCTCCTCTTTGAGAAAAATGTTACCCCCGGGGATCGTTGTATTGGGGGGACACTCCTCAAACCTTGTTTCACGGTTCCAGACAGACCGGGACAGGCCGGAGGATTCTCGTTTCTACCGTGTGATTCCGGCTAACCCTTTGTTAGCCCTTTTCTGTTCGGGGTTTTCCGAATCCCAATTTTCCGCAGAGCCGGTTTGGAAATCCCTTCTCGGGGAAACGACAGATGGCTAGCGCCTTACGATTCCTGCTTGCGGTGGAGAAGCCGGATCAGTATCATCGGCCTCGATGAGGATTCGGAGGGTTTTCCCATGTCCAGTATTTTTTCGAGAAGTGCCGTTCAAAAGACGGAAGCGGTCTCCTTATTGCTGGTGGAAGATGTCGTAGAACCCGCCCGTTCGGTGCGCCATCTGCTCGATGCGACCCCCGGCGTCCGTTTTCAGGTTCGGGCCGCCGGTTCGCTCTACGAGGCCATCGAGGCCCTGGAGAAAAACGCCGTGGAGCCTCAGGGGCGGATCGAGGCGGTGCTGGCCGTTCTGCCCCTGGCCGATTCGACGGCGCGCCAGGCGTTGCGGGCTTTGCGCGAACAGGCGCCGGATCTGCCCATCGTGGTTGTGAGCGGCGACGACGGCGATGCGTTTGCGCTCGACATGATTCGCGGGGGCGCGCAGGAATGCCTGACCGGGGAAGCGCTCGATGGAGCGCATCTGGTGCGGGCGCTGGATTGCGCCATCGAGCGGGTGCTGGCCCAGCAGACGCTTCTGGAATCGCTCGATGCGGCCGAGTCCGCGGAAAGCGTGCGCGAGGAGTTTCTGGCCAAGATCAATCAGGAGATCCGCTCGCCGCTCAATGGCATCGTCGGCATGAGTGATCTGCTCCTCAATACGGCCCTGAATGAGGAACAGGCCGGGTATGTCGAAATGCTGCGGGGGTGTACGAAGTCGCTCCTGGCGCTCCTGAATGACCTGCTCGATTTCTCGAAGGCCAACACGGCCCGCCTCGATCTCGAACGGATTGATTTCGATTTCCGACAGATGCTCAGCGAAGCGCTCCAGTGCCGTTCGCGCGACTGTGTGGCCCAGGGGGTGGAATTGGCCTGCAATGTGGCGCCGGACGTCCCCCGGGTCCTTCAGGGCGATCCGGGCCGTCTTCGTCAGGTCATCAATTATCTGGCGCGCGTGGCTCTGCAATGTTCGGACGGGGGCGAGATCGTCATCCGCGCCGAAGTGCAGGACTTTTTGCGCGACGGGGGCGAGCGTGGCGGGTCGGACGAGGCGCTTCTGCATTTCTCGATTTCCGAGAAGAACGACGGTCTCTCGCCTGAAAAGCGCGAGTGGATCACCCGCACTCTGGACCGCGGCGCCCCGGCGCCGGCGTCCAATACCCGCGAACCGATGGGGCTCGGCCTGACGCTCGCCGCGCGTCTCGTCGAGATGATGCGCGGGCGCATCTGGTTCGAGAGCGACCCGGGCCTCGAGTCCTGTTTCCATTTTACTGTCCGGCTGGGCGTGCCCGCCCCGACGATGCTGGCGCCTCGCGAGGCGGAACCGGTCCGCCTCGAAGGGTTGCGGGTCCTGCTGGTGGACGAGCACAAGACCAGCAGTCTGATTCTTCAGGAAATGGTGAGCGGGTACGGCATGTTGCCCGATCGGGTGGCCGGTTCTCAGGCGGCCTTCGAGGCGCTGGAGGTCGCCCGGCAGACCGGGCAGCCGTATGCGCTGGCGATCCTGAGTGTGACGGCGGCCGAGGGCGAGGGGATGGAACTGCCCGCCCGGATGCAGCAGGGGGGGCTGTCGCATTCGACGCCGTTGCTTTTGCTCGTCGCCCGGGGGGAACGCGGCGACGGCACCCGCTGCCGCCAGTTGGGGATTGCGGGGTACCTGACCAAGCCGGTTCTCAGTCACGACTTGCGCGCCGCCATTGCGCAGGTACTGGTCCAGTACGCGGCGCTTGCGGAGAGCGAGGCCGCTGGCTTCCCCTCCCCGGCCCAGTTCCTTGTCACGCGCCATACGCTCCAGAAGGCCACGGCCAGTCACCGCATCCTGGTGGCCGAGCAGGACGGCGTGGCGCTTGGGGTTATCAAACTGCTGCTCGACGTGCATGGCCACCAGTTCGACGTGGTCGAGACGGGTGGCGCCACGCTCGAGGCGTGGCGCCGGGAGTCGTACAACCTGATCATCCTGGATGTGGATCTGCCCGGAGTGAGCGGGCACGACGTGGTGGCGGAGATCCGCCGGCGCGAGAGCGAAACGGGCGGGTGGATGCCCATCCTCGCGATTACGGACCGGAACTCGCGCGAGGAACGCCACCGCAATATGGCGGCGGGGTTCGACCTGTTCCTGCACAAACCGCTCGAGGCTTCCGAACTCGCCGAGGCGATCGCCACCTGTCTGCTGCCGGGTGAGGCGGCTGCCCGAAACGCCCGGACGCAGGGACAGGAGAGACGGGAACGCCACACGGCCCTGGGGACCGATCCTTTTGCGGAGGACACGGACGAGGAAAGCGCGTTCGACCACGCCGCCCTGCTCGAACGGTTGCACGGCGATGCCCATGCCGTCAAACAGGCCATCGAATCGTTTCTGATTGATACCCCCGCGCACATCGTGGCGTTGCGCGAAAAGGCCCTGGCCCGCGACCGGGCGGGATTCCTCGAAAATGTTCAGGTTTTGCGGGCCGCCGCTTCTGCCATTGAGGCGCGCGCCCTTCTTTCGATGCTCAGCGAGATCGCCGAGTCCATCGAACGCGAGGGGCTGGAAAACGCCGAATCCCACAGCCGAGAAGTGGAGTCGCTCTTCGCGCGCCTCAACACGGTCCTCCTCCTGGCCCACGAACACGGAGGCGGCAGTCCCAGCGGCAGTGGAATGCGGGCGTATTGAGGGGGATTTCTCGTGAGCCAACGCAAGGCAGACCGTGTCATCTATGAGAAAACATTTGGAATACTCCGGATTCATCTTACCCGGAGTAGTGTATTTTGGGTATGCATGATTGTGGGACTTCCGGTGTTTTTCATCGGTTTTCTCTCCTATGGTCTATATCAGATTTGTAATGAGGAAGGTCTTCCTCGTTACGACAAAGAGTACCCTCTTCCCATGTGTTTGCAATTGTATCAGGATACAAGCGATGAGCCTGTTCGAATTTATGATAGCAATTCTGCCATATTCGACGAATATGAACCCCGTGGGGGAAGTGTTCATTCTCTGAAATGGGAAGAGGATTATTTGATTGTAAAGTATATCAGGCATAAGCCTGAAATCAGGAGAGAGGATTTTTATCCCTACTGCCTTTACGACTTCAGAAATCTTACGATTTATTCAATCCAGGATGTTGAAGACCTGGATGCACGACTCAAGGAGGTTGCCGGTCAGGAATGTCGGACAGAATTCTGGGATCTTCCTGAAGCACGGCTTCAAAGAGAGACAGATCTGGGGTTCCGCTTCACAAAGAACCGACTATTGAAATACGAGAGTATTTTTAAGCATTTGTCTTACATCAAACACGAGATTACTGATTTTAAAAAGAAAAATGGTGGGTTTCCGAAATCGTTGGAGGAACTCATGTCGTTCTTTCCGGGGAACACCAGTTTTAATCAGGATCTTAAAGAAATGGAGCGTAGAGGGTACAAGTTTCAATACCGTCTCATAGAAGATGGGGCTTATTATGAAATTTGGGCGGAGGGGCCTCCCGGAAGTAAGACCATCCGGTATCCTGTTGAGTTTTGCGCCGACTTTCTGGTGAAATGGAAGGTCGTCTATCTGCCGTCAAAGACTGAAGCCGTGAAACAAACGGGGCAAGACCCTGCGTGATCTTACCCAGCGTTTCCCCGTCCCGTCTGGGCTAGGATGGCGTTGAGGTTTTCCACTGAGAAAAAAAGACATGAAGAAGGAGAAGGATCATGAATGGAAAAGACAAGAGAACCCTTGTCTGGAGTGCGAGGGGCCGGAACCTATTGGTCGGTCTTGGTCTGATCGGCCTGATCGGGCTGGCCCATCCTCTCCCTGCGGCGGAGGCCGTGGAGCGGTCGGGCAATCCGGTCTTCGACGGCTGGTACGCGGACCCGGAAGGGACGATCATCCGGGGCGAGTATTGGATTTTCCCCACCTATTCCGCGCCGTACGACCAGCAACTGCATTTCGACGCCTTTTCCTCGCCGGACCTGGTCAATTGGACGAAGCATGAGAACGTCCTGACAAACCAGGCGGTTTCGTGGGTGCGCCGGGCGATGTGGGCGCCGGCGATTGTCGAGAAGGACGGGAAGTTTTTTCTCTTCTTCGGCGCCAACGACATCCACGACCCGAAGAAGGAAGTCGGGGGAATCGGCGTCGCGGTGGCGGACAACCCCGCCGGGCCGTACAAGGATTACCTGGGCAAGCCGTTGATCGGGGAGATTCACAATGGCGCCCAGCCAATTGATCAGTTCGTATTCAAAGACGTGAACGGTCAGTATTACATGATCTACGGCGGCTGGTCGCACTGCAACATCGCCCGGCTGAAGGATGACTTCACCGGTTTTCTTCCGTTTGAGGATGGGACCACCTTCCGGGAAATCACCCCCGAGGGGTATGTCGAAGGGCCGTTCATGTTCCGCAAGGACGGGCGGTACTATTTCATGTGGTCCGAAGGCGGGTGGACCGGCCCGAATTATTCCGTTGCCTATGCGATCGCCGATTCGCCCCTCGGGCCGTTCAAGCGCATCGGCAGGGTACTTCAGCAGGACCCGCAGGTCGGGACCGGCGCCGGGCACCACTCCGTGATTCACGACGAACAGGCGGACATCTGGTACGCCGTGTACCACCGCCGTCCCCTGACCGAGACCGATGGAAATCACCGCGTGACCTGCATTGATCGGATGACCTTCGACGAGAAGGGGTTGATCCAGCCGATCAAAATCACGAAGGAAGGGGTGGAGAAGCGGACGCTCTTGAAACCGCAGGCCGGCGCGTTCACCAACCCCCTCAACGACGGAGCCGATCCCTGGATGGTCTATCATGAAGGGAATTACTACCTGACCACGACGCAGCGCAACTGCATCCGCATGTGGAAAGCGCCGACCCTCGAGGGGCTGAAGACGGCCAAGGGGGTGACGGTCTGGAAGGATGACGACCCCTCGCGGTCGGATGGGGTCTGGGCGCCGGAGATCCATTTCATCGACGGGAAGTGGTACCTCTACTACACCGCCATGGCGGCGACGAAAGTGGACACGACCCACCGTATGCACGTTCTCGAAAGCGCCGGGACCGACCCGCTTGGCCCCTACACCTACAAGGGACGGATCTTCGACAAGACCAACGACCAGTACGCGATTGACGGGAGCGTTTTTCAGAATCCGGGCGATGGAAAGTGGTACTTTCTCTGGGCTGCGCATCCGGGGCATCTGATCAATATCGCGCGGATGGAAAACCCCTGGACGCTCGCGACGCCCGGCGTCGTGATTCCGGCCTCCGGTTTCGGGGCGAAAGACGTGCGGGAAGCGCCGGTGGTGCTCAAACGCAACGGCAAACTCTTCCTGGTTTACTCGGCCGCCGATACGGGGACACCCGATTACAAACTCGGAATGCTCATCGCGGATGAAAAGGCGGACCTCCTGAACCCCGCTTCGTGGAAACAGCACCCGACGCCGTCGTTCGAGCGGAATGACGAGGCCGGCGTCTTCGGTCCCGGACACAACGGCTTCTTCCAGTCGCCCGACGGGAAGGAAGACTGGATCGTGTACCACGCCAAGACCACCTCGAAATACACCTATTCCGGCCGGACGACGCGCGCGCAGAAGTTCACCTGGAACGAAGACGGTACGCCGAACTTCGGCAAGCCGCTTTCTCTGGATACGGTGTTGGAAGAACCTTCTTCGAAGTAAGGGAAGACATGGACGGGATAACAGGATTTACAGGATAGGCTGGTTTCCTCTGCGGTATCCTGTAAATCCCGTGATCCTGTCCGTTCTTTTTCGGGGTAATGGCTCCGGTACTCCCGGGAAGTTTCTTCTTGAATGCAAATGGGTATCAGCGTCCCCGCGTCTCTGCGTGATTCACTTTTTACACCCCCGTTCTCAGCCTTTCTATGATCTCTCCAGTTCATTCTGTTAGTTTTTCTGTTATATTGTCCTTGACTCTCCTGTATCCGGGAGCAAAAGTGACGGCGACAGGAAGAAGTAACGGGGGATGAGACCGCCGAAGCGCGGTTCCCGTCCCATTTCGAGACATCGAGTTTCTCAGATCGCCATCAATCCGTCAGGGGACCGAAAGGTTTCGCCAATGAGCGGGAACGGGAAGTTTTTCTGCCTGGGTCTGATATTGCTTATCGTGTTGGGTGTGTGGAAAATAACAGGGACGGGTCATAACGGAGAAACTCTCCCGCATGAGGTCCCATTACCGGTTTCCGCACGAGATATGTCCCCGGAATCCGAACCGACGCCGGTCCCCCCTTCTTCTCCACCGTCGGGGCCTGTTTCCGTCGCTTCTCCCACGTCTTCGACCCTCCCCGTCCTGGTCACGTGGCGGAACTCGTTCGACCCGGTCGAGGGAGTTTCCGTGACCCTGTCCCTTTTGAATGTCCCGGAGAAGGAAAAGTTCGGACGTTTTTCTTTTTCCGGTCGGACGAACCCGGCGGGGCGGCTCAACCTGACGGTTCCTCCCGACGTTCCCCTTCCCCGGAACCCGCTTTGCCAGATCAAGGCCAATGGACCGGGCGCCGCGCCTCTGCTCATCGCCTCCGAAAAGGTCTATACCACCCGGACGCTCGAACTGGCTTTGGACAAGGCCTATGACTTCCACGGCACCGTCTATTGGGACCCGAAGGGGACGGGCATGGTTCCCGCGCCGGGGGCGCAGATTTCGCTGGTCGGAGCCTCCACCGGGTACAATCTGGCGGCCTCGAACGATCCCAGCCGGAAGGTGGTGGCCACGGCGACCGCCGATGCCCAGGGACACTACGAGGTCCGGGCGTTCCCGGACAACCCGGTCCACATCTGGGCGCGCCTGGGCGAGTTCGTCACCGCCGAGCGCCCGGTGACGGTCATGCCGGAACATGGGAAACGGAGCGGTCCTTTCGACGTCTATCTGGAACACGGCCTGACCCTCACGGCGCTGGTGAGCGACAAGGCGACCTTCCAGCCGATCCCCAACGCCACCGTCGAAGTGGAGTTCGCCGGGGAAGGACTTTCGATTTCCGGGACGACAAACGGGGACGGGTTTTGCAGTCTGGTCGGGCTCCCTGCCGGTTTTTTGCATCCCTTCGCCCAAGCGGACAACTACACACTCGAGCGAGCGACCGTCGAGGTCTCCCCGGAAACCGACAATACGGTCGCCTTTTATCTCGAAAAGGGGAGTCGGGCGCGGGTCCGGACGATTGACTACGAGACGAAAAAGCCGGTCGGGAATGTCGGGTTCAGCTGGGGGGCGCCTTACCGGGATTCAGGCAAGAGCGTCCTGAGCGACGCCCGGGGATTCGCCCTGTTGGAAGGGGTCCCCCTGGGAGTACGGATCTATGTGTATCCCAGCGACGGACAACATGCCTTGCCTCAGATTCCCATGACCGGGGGGCGTCCCGGTCAGACGCGCGAACTCAAGTCTTTCTTTGAAGCCGAAGAAGGCAAAACCGTTGAGGTGACCCTCGAGGTGTCCCCCAAACAGTCCGAGCACGAATCGCACGACGCCCAGTGGCGGGACTGGCAGACGGTCGAGGGGGAAGTGGTGGACACGGACGGGAAACCGGTTCCGGGGGCCGTGATTACGGCCAGTACCAATTGTTGTCTGGCTCAGACGGCCACCAACGCCACCGGCCAGTTTCGCCTCGAAAACGCCTGTGTCGCGATCTATCCCGTGGAGGAAACTCCTCTTCCCGATCTGGAAACGATGCGCAAACGGTATTATCCTGTCCAATATCACGAAGAAATCTATCTCGATAAAAAGGATCTTTATGTCCCGGACGAAGGGCATCGGGCTCCCGACGGTACCGTCCAGTCCTGTTACATCGGTCCAGCCAGACTCCGGGTCGAGGCGGAAGGGTACAGCCCGGTCCTGAGTGTCCTGGCCGGAGTCGGAAAGAAGAACCGGATCGTGCTTCAGGATAAAAATGTGGGGCGAATCACCGGTCAGGTCCTCGACAAGGAAACACGCGAGCCGATCTCGGACTATCGGGTGTCGTACGTGCATCTGTCCGATTTTTACTCGACTTTCCAACGGATCTTCTCAAAAGAGGGACGGTTTACTTTGTATGGGATTGCTGACGGCGAATCAGAGGTGATGGTCACAGCGGACGGGTATGCGCAACAGTCGAAAGAAGTAAAAGTGGGGGATCCCCGGAATCTGGAATTCCTTATGGAACGGACCAAAACGCTTGAGGGAGTGGTTCTGGATGGCACAACCCGCCAGGTGCTCGAAGGGGTGGAGGTCCGATTCATTGAGATCGGCAATCCCTCCGGGATGATTTCCTGCGGGTTTGTTATGGAAGAATACCCAGTTGCGGCTTCTGCCACCACCAACGGGCAAGGCTCTTTCTCTCTCAAACAACCCTATCAAAGTGGGTGTCTGCTCTTCATCAAGACGGGGTATAAAACAGGTATCATTCCTCTGGAATCGCTGGACCAATACCGCGATGCGGAATCGGGAAAGATCGCCGTCGAACTGGAAAAACCGGCCGGTTCCATAACCGCGAAATTTATGGTGGGAGGAAGACCTTCTGCGTATGAGGATGTCCTCATTCTGACGACCGAGGACGAACTCTGGAAAGGCGCTTTCCCTCGTCAGTCGGAGGATGGCACTTATTGCTGGGAAGGGATTGCCCGGGGACGTTACTGGCTGATGACCTATGTGGGCAATGGAAACAACTCGACAAAACGCTGGAAAGTCTTTTTCGCGGTCTCCAGTGGAGAAAATAAGACCCTTGTTCTGGGAGAAGGGGACAATGCCGTTCTTTCCGGGCAGATTTTCAAACCCGGAGGCCAGGTGTATCCTCAGGCGCGTCTTGTCATCCTTTCCTCCTATGAGAAAAACGGAGAAACCGTAGAAGAGTGGTATTTAGGCATCACCGACTCCAATGGATTCTACCGAATCGGGAATATCCACCCCGGAACCTTCAATGTGCGTGTAGAAGATTCGAGCACTTTTGAAGAACTCTATACCCTGGGAGCCCTTCCAATCGCCGGGGAAGTCCGTCATGACATCACTCTGAAAGTATCGGACAAATAGAGAACAGGGGAGACCTCTGTGCGGATTTCATTCTGTCTGCTGTGTGTTTGTGTGAGAATCCGGAAATCGAATTCGCATTCAACCTGACACAAAAAAAGAGTCCTGACAGGGGGGACTTCGTGACTTTGTGTCTTCGTGTGATTTTTACCCGAACGATTTCTGACGCCCTTGCCTGAGTCTTTCTCGAACCGCATTTCACACGAAGGCACGAAGACACAAAGTTTTTTCCGAATCAAGGAAGGGATTGCTTCCTTCGGGGGGTATTGCATCGAGACCCGAAACTCGCTCCTGTTGCCAGTTTCAGTCATTTGCCCATTTTGAATGCAACCGGGTATGAAAGCCTGTTCTATCCCGGCTGGCACTGCTTCACACCGTCGGCGTTCAACGGCGGTTTGTTTTACCGCACGTTTCCCCGTTCCCGCTGGGCCAGGGCGGCGCTGAGGTCTTCCGCGGCGACCAGTTCCACGTGCAGGTCTTCGCCTCCCATGAACGCCTGGACCAGCTGCTGGAAGCGCTGGTAACGGTCGGTGACGTAATAGCGCGCCTCGCCGTTGGCGTGTTGGGCGTTGGGCGGCACCGAGCCTTCCGCGAAGGTGTGGGTGAGCGCCAGGACCATGGCCTGCGCCGAGTCCACGATCCGCACGTCGGGGCCGAAAAAGTCCGCCAGCGCCTCGGTGATGAGCGGGTAGTGCGTGCAGCCCAGGATCAGGGTGTCTATGCCCGCCTGGCGCATCGGTTCGAGGTACTCGCTCACGACGGCGCGGGTCACCGGGTGGCGGGTCCACCCCTCCTCGATGAGGGGGACGAGCAGGGGACAGGCTTTCTGGATCACCTCGGCCTGCGGGTCGCGCGCGGCGATGGCGCGCGGGTAGGCCTCGCTGCCGACGGTGGTGTTGGTGCCGATGACGCCGATACGGCGGTGCGGGCCGAGCAGGCGGGGGTGCAGCGCCGGGTCGAACGCGGCGTCCGCGCCCTTTTCCACCACGCCCATCAGGGGCACGTCGTAGTGCTGTTCGAGGTCGGGCAGGGCCGCCGCCGACACGGTGTTGCAGGCGGCGATGACGATCTTGACGCCGTGGGTGAGGAGGAAGGCGATGTCCTCGCGGGCGTAGAGGCGCACGGTCGTGGCGGACTTGGTGCCGTAGGGCACCCGGGCCGTGTCGCCCAGGTAGCGGATGTTTTCGTGCGGGAAGGCTTTTTTGATGGCTCGCGCCACGGTCAGGCCGCCCAGGCCCGAGTCGAAGACGCCGATGGCGCGCGCGTCGGTTGTGTGTGTCACAGACGATTTCCTCCGGAAAGGTCAAACCCGAACTCGCCCGGCGGGTCCGGAAAGGAAACCGAACCGGAGGCGCCCGACGAGTCGAGGGCGCTGACTGGGGCGAGCGGGGGATGCGTCCGGTTTCCACCGGACACAGGCCGATGTCACCATATACCCCCCGCTTCCCGGCGTCAATCCGAGATCGCCCCGTCGGGGTGTTTCCCTTGATCCTTCAGCCTACACATGAAGGATTTGAGAAAATCGAATTTTTTGAGGTTTTCAGCCCCCGGAGGGGGCGACCGTGAGTAGCCGGGGGTGACCGAAGGGAACC
>DAOPYU010000061.1:0-12051 GCA_035353095.1 Candidatus Sumerlaeota bacterium
CCTGAAAGAAAAGCCGGACTCGGGCATACACCAGCGCTTAATCCGCAAACGGAAAGCGTTTCATACGGACTCTGAGACACTCGGGGCCGGTTCTTTCCAGAAAAAATGCATTGTGTGCAGATTTTTCACCAACTTTTTCGCCCCTCGAACGTCTAAAGTAGTGACCGGGAATTAGAGTCTCCCGGCAACAGGAACCCACTTCTCGGAAATCTCCGAAAGTGATCGTCATGGAAAGTCCTGATCGAACATGCTGCTTGAACTGGACCACTTCTCCGTCGCCTATGGCCGCCGCCTGGCCCTGTGCGATGTCACACTTTCGATGGAAAGCAAGGCGCTCGGCCTCCTCGGCCCGAACGGCGCGGGCAAAAGTACCCTCATCCGCACCCTGCTGGGGCTCCTGCCCGCCTACTCCGGTCAGGCGCGTATCGAAGGCCTCGACGTACACCGGCAGGGAAAGCGCATCCGCGAACTGGTGGGCTACATGCCCGAGCACGAAAGCTACCTGCCGGGCATGACGCCGGTGCGTTTCCTGCGTTTCATGGGTGAAATGTGCGGTCTTCCTCCCGGCGCCGCAACGGAACGCGCCCACGAGGTGCTCTTCTATGTCGGGCTGGGCGAGGTGCGTTACCGCCCGATTGACGGCCTTTCCTACGGCATGCACCAGAAGGTGCGCCTGGCCCAGGCCCTGATCCACGGCCCCAAGGTGCTGATCCTCGACGAACCGACCAACGGCCTGGACCCGGACGCGCGCAAGGACATGCTGCGCCTGATCGGCGAGATGGTCGAGCACTCCGACTCGAAAATCGTCATCTGCTCGCACCTGCTCAAGGACATCGAGACCTGCTGCCGCGACGTGCTCGTGCTGAAGAAGGGACAGGTGGTTGCATCGGGCAATATCGAGGAGATGAAGAAGACGGACGACAATGTCTTTGAACTGCGCCTGAAGGGCAATGTGGACCGTTTCATGGCGGATCTGGCGCAGATCGGTTGTCAGATGGCGCCGGGAGAACACGACAGCTACCAGATTTCAACACCACCGGGCACCTCCCCCCGGGTTTTCTTCGAGACGGCGCACCGCCATCAGGTCCAGATCCGCCACTTCTACGCCCGGCGCGACACCCTCGAGGACATCTTCCTCCAGGCACTGCTCGATGAAGAAAACGGGAAAACGGCCCATCCACAATCCAACCGAAAGGAACCGGCGGTCCGCTGAAACCCGGCCCGCCCGTGCGTCCCTATGCCGGTTTACGATTACACCTACCAGACCTGGAAAGGCGAGCGCCGCGGGGCGTTCCTGCGCTGGCTGGCCATGCCCCGGTTCACCTACATGGACCTCTTCAAGAAGCGCCAGGTCATCATCCTCTTCATGTTCTGCTGTCTGCAGTTCCTCCTGCGCCTGGCCTACCAGTACCTGCGGGTGAACGAGGAATTGCTGGCCCTGCTGAAAATCGGCGCCAACCTGCCCGATGTGGACGCCAAGTACTTCCGCGGGTTCCTCGACGGCCAGCTTTTCGCCTCGCTCGTGTTCTCCTTCACCCTCACGGCGGTCATCACCGACGACCTGATCCACCACGCCATCGTGCTCTACATGTCCAAACCGATCAGTCGTTGGGAGTATTTTGCGGGCAAGTTCCTCACCGTGTTCCTCCCGCTGTCGTTTCTCACCATCATTCAGGCAGTGGCGCTTTATGTCATCCAGATTGCCATCGCACCGGAGCCGGATAACTGGCACCTGTATTTCTGGAAAGACTATGCGTGGATACTGAAAAGTCTGATACTTTACGGGGGAGTGATCTCCGTCACGTTGAGTCTGCTGATCCTCACGGCCTCCTGTCTGACAAAGAATCGCCGGTATTCGGGGATTATCTTCCTCGTTACGATCATCGGCCTGGACTTGATCGCCAACACCACCTCAGAAATTCTGCTCAACAAGGGATATCTGGCAATCTCGCCCCTGCGGGCGGTTCTCGACATCGGAAAGTACTGTTTCCATACGGCCGATTACCGCCTCTCCTTACTGGATGCCTGGGGCGGGGTCCTGTTGTGCTGGGAGATCTGTACCTTCATCCTGTACCGGCGCATCAGCCGAGCGGCCCGCTATGAACACTGAGATGCCTGCATACGATTTTCCGGAAAACAGAGCGCTCTGACATGATCGAATCGCCTCCTCCCCTCCCCACCCGAACCCCGGAACCCTCCATCCGCATCCGCAACGTCTCGCGCTGGTACGGCGAAGTGCTCGGCATCAACAAGGTGACGGTGGACATTTACCCCGGCATCACCGGCCTGGTCGGCCCGAACGGATCGGGCAAGTCCACCCTCATGAACCTCATCTGCGGCCTGATCTGGCCGGGTCAGGGCTCGATCACCGTCCTGGATCAGCCGGTCAGCAGCAGCCCCGGCTGGCGGCAACGCGTGGGATATTGCACGCAGATCGATCACTTCTATGAAAACTTCAGCGGTCAGGAGTTTGTCGAGGCGCTTCTGGCCCTGCGCGGACACGGCCGCGCCTGGGCGCGCCGCGCCGCCGCCGACGCCCTCGAGCGCGTCAACCTGACGGCGGACCGGGACCGGAAAATCCGCGCCTACAGCAAAGGGATGCGCCAGCGCGTCAAGATCGCCCTGGCCCTGGCCCACCAGCCCGAGGTCCTGGTCCTCGACGAACCGTTCAACGGCCTGGACCCCGTCGGACGACACGAAATGATGCAACTGTTCTCCACGTACGCCCGCGAAGGGCGCACGATCCTGATTTCCAGCCATATCCTGCACGAGATAGACCGCCTGACCAACCGCATCCTGATGATGAGCAACGGCTACGTCATGGCCGAAGGCGAGGTGCATCAGGTGCGCGACCTGTTGCGCAACCACCCCTTCCAGGTCTTCATGCGCTGCCGGGAAGCGCGCCGTCTCGCCGCGCTGCTGCTGGCGCACGACTCGGTCAGCCAGGTCTCGATCGAAGACGAGGGAACGCTCTCGCTTGCCACACGTGACCCGGACAGCTTCTACCTGTTGCTCAACGACCTCATCATCAACGAAAAGATCGAGTTGGACCTGGTCAGTCTGGCCGATGAAAACGTGCAGTCCATTTACGATTATCTGGCGGGAAGGGAGCACCACTGAGATGACCCGGGTGGCTGGCATTGAAGAATTCGAACCCCAGGGAGAATCCCCGTGGGCCCTGCGGCAGGCCCGCTCGATCGCCGAGGTGTTTTATCTCTCGCTGCGCCGCCTCCTCCACTCCAAGTTCATGCTGGCCGCGCTGCTCTTCGCGCTCATTCCGATTCTGATCTCGCTGCTGACGCTTTTGAATCCCGGCGCCAATCTGGCCTCGGCGCAGGCGCAATACCAGAACTTCCTGCGGTATCTGTACCTGCACTTTGCCGTCTTCTTTGTCGGGAACTTTCTCGGATTCGCTGTCATGCGCCAGGAACACGACGACCAGACCCTCCACTTCCTGATTCTGCAGCCCGTCTCACGCTGGACCCTGGTGGTGGGCAAACTGGCCGCCAGTCTCCTGCTCGCCTCGCTGATCTGTATTGGCAGCCTGATGGCATCCTATCTGATCCTGACCATTGGCGCCGCAGGACCCCAGGAGGTTTTCCGAGACCTGTTCCTCGGGGCGCATCAAGTGGCGACCGCGGAGACCGATTCCCAGAGCGTACTTCAGGCGTCGCGTTTTCCGACACTGGCCCGTGAGGCGTTCACAATTGTCGTGGGACTGTTGGCCTACACGAGCGTGGCGATGCTCATGGGCAGTCTGTTCAAAAGCAGTCAGTACCTGATCTTCCTGTTCGGGTGGGAAACCGCGTTGCCCTACCTCCCCTCGGCGCTCAAGTACTGGACCGTGCTGCTCTACCTCCATTCGCTCCTGCCGGTCAAGGTCGCCGAGGGCTCGAAGGTCTTCGAGATTCTCATGACCCCCGTCCCGGTGTGGATCTGTTTCGTCGCCATCAGTGGCGCGTCGGCGCTCGTCCTGTCGTTTTGCGTCTTCCTTTTCCAAACCCGCGAATGCCTCTACGGCGACTCGTGAGTTCTGCCTGCTTTCACATCCTTGGTCCGATCTGTCTTATCAGTCCCCTCATACAACCCCGCCCCCTGCGGGTTTGAAAACCACAGGGGGCGGGGGTACCAATTGCCGGGGAGGTGGGATAGTTGAGAGGTTCCACAGGAGGAGGAACCATCATGAGAAAAATCACTTGGGAGGGAAAGTGAAAGGAAAGTGATTGGGAACGCGAGCCGGAACCAGTCGAGGGCATCGCGTGCTATTTCCCCGGCAAATCTGTGACGCAAAAGACCGACTCAGGCGTAAACGCCCCCTCTCAGCCGTTCTTTCCGTCCAAAACTCTCAAAGAACCCGGCGCGAAGCCCGCAGGCCCCGTCCCGCGCAGGCAGTCCGTCAGGAACATCCCATCGATTGCCCGCAGTTCAAGCACTTGTAACACGATCCATTACGCACGGTAATGTGCCCGCACATATCGCACAGGGGAGCGTCTCCCATCGCTTCGGCCAACTGGTAATCCACCGGCGAAGTCACCCGCTGCGCTTCCTTTTCGAGCAGGATTTCGACATACGGATCGGAGTCCGGTTTCTCAATCTCCTCGTACTCACTCTGCGCTCCACCACCATTCGAGCCCCCCAAGGCGTTGCGCGGCGCGCCGGCCTTCAATTCCTGCAGGTCGGGTCGGGTCGCAAACCCCGAATCTTCCGGGGGCAGCTGGACCGGCTCTTTCACCACCGGCCCGCGAATCACCTTGGCCCGCGGCCAGACGGGCGTTCCCAACCCAGCCGTGACGGTGGCGCGGTCCCGGTCCTTTTCCCAGTCGGGCTTGACCTGGCAGAACTCCGTCCGGCCCAGATACTCCAGACCCAACACCCGGAACACGTAGTCAATCACCGACGTGGCCATCTTGATATTCGGGTGGTCGCACACCCCGCGCGGTTCGAAATTCGTATAGGTGAACGTGTCCACAAACTCCCGCAGCGGCACGCCGTACTGGAGCCCCTTCGAGACGGCGATGGATAGACACATGATGAGCGAACGGAAGGTCGAGCCTTCCTTGTGCATGTCCACGAAAATCTCGCCCAGGCGCCCATCCTCGTACTCGCCCGTGCGCAGATAGACCTTGTGGCCGGCCACGCGCGCCTCGACCGTAATTCCGCCGCGGCGTTGCGGCAGGAAGCGGCGGCGCGGTTCGCCCTCGACCAGTTCCGGGAACATCTCGAGCTGGCCCGTACCGCTGCGGACCGGCGTCAGGTCCGCCTTCTTTTTCTCTTCCTTCTTTTTGGACGAAAGCGGCTGGCTGCTCTTGCTCCCGTCGCGATAGATGGCCACCGCCTTCAGGCCCAGTTCCCACGACTGGCGGTACACCTGACCGATCTGATCCGCCGTCGTCGAATTGGGCAGGTTGACCGTCTTGCTGATCGCGCCGCTGATGAACGGCTGCACCGCCGACATCATCAACAGGTGCCCCTGCGGCAGAATCGCCCGCACGCCCAGCGCCCCGCACCGGTTCGCACAATCGAACACCGGATAATGGCGCGCCTCGAGATGGGGCGCCCCCTCGAGGGTCATGCTCCCGCACACCACCCGGTTCGCCTCTTCCACCTCATAGGAGGTGAACCCGAGCGCCTCGAGCAGATTGAACTGCGGCTTCTTTTCGTAGTCCTCGTTCTTGAACCCGAGCCGACTCATCCCGTCGTGACCCAGAATGTGCGGCGAGAACGCGTGTTCGAGCCGCACCACCCCATGCAGCGCCTTCTCGATGCGCCGGACATCCGCCGCCTCGAGCCCTTTCTCAAGCAGCGCCGGGGTGTTGATCACCGGCGCATTCTCCAGCTCCTGCGTCCCAAGCACATACTGAAGGATCGTCTGGATCTGTTCCTGAGAATAGCCCAACGTGCGCAGCGCGCGATTCACCGAACGGTTGACAATCTTGAAATACCCGCCCCCGGCCAGTTTCTTGAACTTCACGATCGCGTAGTCCGGCTCGATACCCGTCGTGTCGCAATCCATCAACAGGCCGATCGTGCCCGTGGGCGCCAGCACGCTGACCTGTGCGTTGCGGAATCCCCACTTCACCCCGCCCTCGATCGCAACCTCCCACTGCTGGCGCGCGCTCTCGATCAGAGACGCGGGACAATACTTTTCATTGATCTTTTCGACCGCATGGCGGTGCTTGCGGATCACCTTCAGCATCGGCTCGCGGTTCTCTTCAAACGCCTCGAACGTCCCCTTACCCGCGGCGATTTCGGACGAAACCCGGTAGGCGTAACCGGTCATGATCGCCGTGAGCGCCGCCGCCCAGGCCCGCCCGCCGTCACTGTCGTAAGGCAGTCCCTGCACCATCAGGAGCGCCCCCAGGTTGGCATACCCCAACCCGAGTGGGCGGAACCGGTGGCTGTTGGCCGCGATCTCGCCCGAAGGATACGAGGAGAAATCCACCAGAATTTCCTGCGCCAGAGTGAACACCCGGATCGTCTGCAGATACCCCTCGACGTCGAAGACGCCATCTTCACCCATATACTTGAGCAGGTTGATGGACGCCAGATTGCACGCCGTGTCGTCCACGAACATGAACTCCGAGCAGGGATTGCTCGCCCGGATCGGCCCGCTGTTGGGGCACGTGTGCCACTCGTTGATCGTCGTGTGGAACTGCAACCCCGGGTCGGCGCACTCGCACGCCGCCTCGCAGATCTCACGCATGAGATCCGCCGCCGGAAAGGTCTCGCACACCTCGCCCGTTGTGCGGAAACGCGTCTTCCACGCGCCCCCGTCCTGACAGGCCCGCATGAACTCGTCCGTGACACGCACGGAGTTGTTGCTGTTCTGACCCGACACCGTGTGGTACGCTTCGCCGTTGAAATCGGACGGATAACCCGCCTCGATCAGCGTCCGCACCTTCTTTTCTTCCTTGCTCTTCCACGTCACAAAGTCCCGGATCTCGGGATGATCCGCGTCGAGACAGACCATCTTGGCCGCGCGCCGCGTGGTCCCTCCGCTTTTCGTTGCGCCCGCCGCCCGGTCGTACACCTCGAGGAAACTCATCACCCCCGACGACGTGCCCCCGCCCGAGAGATTTTCCTGACGCCCGCGCAGGCTCGAAAAATTCGTCCCCGTTCCAGACCCGTACTTGAAGATCCGCGCCTCTTTCTTCATCAGTTCGAAGATGGACATCAGGTCGTCGTCAACCGACTGAATGAAGCAGGCCGAACACTGCGGACGTTCGTAATTGTGCGCCAGCTCGACCGCCCGGCCAGCCGCCTCGTCCCACGCCCAGTTGCCCCCGCTGCCCTGAATGCCATATTCGTCGAACAGCCCGCAGTTGAACCACACGGGCGAATTGAACGCCGCATACTGGTGCAGCAACAACCAGATCATTTCCTGTTCGAAGACCGCCGCGTCCTCGGGCGAGTCGAAGTACCCCCCCATGCGCTCGCCCGCCGCCCGGATGGCGCGCGCAATACGCCCCACCACCTGACGAATGCTTGCCTCGTGGTCCGCGACACCCTCGCGTCCACCCGACACCCCTGCCTTGCGGATGTATTTGGAAATCAGAATATCACTTGCCAGCTGCGACCACTTGGACGGCACCTCGATATCGTGCATCTCGAAAACCGGCGAACCATCCGCATTCCGAATAACACAACTGCGCTTCTCACACTCGACCGTATCAAGCGGATGAACCTCCGGGGTTGTAAAGCGGCGTTTCAGATTCAAAAGAACAAACCTTTCCTTCCGTCCGTCGGACATACCTCCGCGAACGACTGCACTTCAAACGGCACCGGCCCTCGCGTCAAGATTCCTTCCGGCGTTCTCCGGTCCTTTTTCACAACCCACCGAAAAGCCCCGGCACGCCTCGTCCTGACCCGATCCCTCCACACACGCGGCGATGTGTTCGAGTATTCGTTGGAATCGCCACTCCACGTGTGGCTTGAAGGCTAAATAGATACTACGCGTTGTACCGTTTGTCAAGAGAGGAGTTATATCTTGTATTCTGCCGCAGGCGCTTACCAGCACGCGACTTAGAAACGGGGGACGAAAAAATCCGAAAAAAAATCTCCGGCGGAAGAGGGAAATTCCCCTTTTTCCCCTCCGCCGGAAATATTCCGGACACCGCCGGACTGAAACAACTATGGTTTGAACTTTAAGATTCAAACAGAATCTTCATCGGGTTGTTCAACCCGGATGCTGTTAAGAGAACAACCGCTGGCACGCAGAGAAACGGACGCCGCCATCCTCCACTTCCCGGCGATTCGCAGGGAAAACACTCCGCCTGACCGCTCACCGCCACCGCAAACGACGCGTTTCCCCGTCGCGTTCGCGCCCGCCTCCGACGACGTGGAGCGTGAAAACTCCCTCCTCGCGCCCCAGCGCCGCTTCAATCCACCCCACCGGTTCTTTCTCGGCAAAACTGTATCCGATCGCGGGCAGGTTGACCAGGTGCAGTCCCTCCTGCTCAGCGCAACCCCAGACGTGCGAATGTCCGAATACGATCGCCTTGACCTGCCGGGCCGGACGCGCGATTTTCAGCAGGTCGGGCAAATCCTCCGGCGTGTGGTGAACCAGAAGCAGAACCGGCTTGCGGTCCGGAGTCTTTTCGAGAAATCCGCTCAACCAGACCTTCTGGGCCTCGCCCAGTTCCCCCTCGTCTTTTTCGTCCCCCCGGCAGGAATCCAGAACGACGAAGAGACACTCTTTCCCCTCGGCGACCCGAACCCGCTTCCCCTCCACCGGTTGAGGTTTTCCGTCCGGATCCGTGAACGTCTTTGAAAAATTCTCGCGCCGGTCATGATTGCCCATGGCCAGCAGAACCGGTCCCCGTTCGCTCAAGGGGGCAAGAATCTCGTGAAAACGGACATAGTCGTTCGGCTGGCCGGTCAGGCGGGCCAGATCGCCCGTGACCGCCACCCCCGCGAAGTCGGACCGAGCCCCAATCTCCTGTACCACCCGTTTCAGGTTTGCCTCCGGATCGAAGTGAAAAAGCCCGGACGACGGCTTCGGCGCCGTTCCTTCTCCCGGAATATGCGGGTCGCTCAGAAGTGCCCAGACCTGGGGCTTCGACGAACGACGAAAGAGAGTCGAACACCCCGCCAGCCCGCCGAGCGCTCCTGTCGCGAGGAGCCCTTCGAGCAAAAAAGTCCGCCTTGTGATCTGTTTCCTCATCTCATTCTCCTTAATTTCTGGATGGGTCTATCGGGAAAGAAAAGCCGGAGCGGTCGAGAAATTCACGACTCCAGGCACCGCGCCACGGCGGCAGCCAGATCGGTCTTGGCCACCGGCTTGACCAGAAACTCGCGAATCCCCAGATCGAACGCCTTCTGGGCGTCAAGCGTCTCACTGAACCCGGAACAAAGCAGAATGGGCAGATCGGGCCGAACCGACAGAATCCGCTGCGCCAGATCCGCTCCCGACATCTTCGGCATGGCCATGTCGGTAATCACCAGGTCGCAAAAGGAGGGATCTTTCAGAAACATCGCCCAGGCGTCAACAGGAGACGTCAAGGGCCAGACCTGATACCCGAGATTTTCAAGAACCCGTTGCCCCAGGCGCGTCAGCGGCTCCTCGTCGTCCACAAAAAGAATCCGTCCCGTTCCATGCCGGGGAGGGGCGGCTTCACCCGGAAGGGACGGAAGCCTCGTTTCCTGTTCCAGACGGCAACTGGGGAAATACAGGCTGAACGACGTTCCCGCACCCACCCGGCTTTGCACGGCAATGTACCCGCCGGCAACCTTGACAATCCCCAGTACCACGGACAACCCCATCCCCGTCCCTTCTCCCTTGCGCTTGGTGGTGAAATAGGGATCGAAAACTCGCTCCAGATTCGATTCCTCGATGCCACACCCCGTATCGCTGACGACCAGCCGCACGTAGTCGCCCGCGGGCACCGTTCCCTCGACACTGACGACTTCCCGTTCCTGAAGCGACAGGGAGGACAGGGAAACACTCAGAATGCCACTTCCCCGATCGCGCATCGCGTGGTAGGCATTCGTACAGAGATTCATGACCACCTGGTGGATCTGGGTGGCATCGCACCGGATAACACACCCCTGGCGAGCGACGGAGTCCTCAATCTCGATCGTCGAGGGAATCGTGGCCCGGATAAACCGCAACGCCTCGCGGACCACCGACCCAATCTCCACCGCCCGGAACTGCTGTTCCTCGTGGCGCGAGAAACCGAGAATCTGCCGCACGATCTCCTTGGCCCGGTGACCCGCCTTGATAATCTCCTCACAGTTGCCGATGTCGCGATTCGCCGCCAGCAAGTCGTCGCGCTCCAGTTCGGCATAGCCGATAATGGCCGTCAGAATATTGTTGAAGTCATGCGCCACGCCTCCGGCCAACGCGCCCATCGCTTCCATTTTCTGGGCCTGCCGCAACCGCTTTTCCTCTTCGGCCCGGGTTTGTTCCACCTTCTTGCGCTCCGAAATATCGCGGACCACTGCGATCACCCGCGGCTCGTCCCCCCGCTCGAAACGGCTCAGGGCCACCTCCACCCAGAAAACCTCTCCGTTTTTGCGCTGACATTGCCAATCAAACCGTTGGGGACCTTCCTGAAAGGCTCGCTGGATCCACTCCCGCGCCGTTTCCTGGGTACCGGCGGAATCCCCCAGACTCAAAGCGCCGACCGACAGATTCAGGGCCTCCTCCCGGGTATAACCGAACATGTTCAGGGTCGTCTGGTTGATATCCAGAATTTTTCCCGTGTCCGCCTCATGAATGAAAATGGCTTCCTGGGTCGAGTTGAACACCGCCCGGTAATTCGCTTCCATCTGCCTCAGGGTTTCCTGAATCGCCTGCTGGCGCTTCAGTTCCCGCAGGAAAAGAAAATACAGAATCCCGGCCAGGACCGCCGTGTAAACCCAGCCTTTCACCATGGAAACCACCGAGGCCCAGTCGCGGTCCGGAATCAGCCACGCCACCAGCTGGTCGGAACACAAAATCCACACGGCGGACAGGACCGCATAGATCCCGGCAAGCCGCAAGGCGCTCTTCCGAGGTGACGTAGAGGACTCGAAACGAATCATGCAATTCTCCCCGCCCTCCCAAAGGGCGGTTCCCCTGCTGTTGTTCACTTCCTCCACACCGGTTCCATGAAGAATCATCGAGAAGCTTTTTCCCCGGCGAGACAAGACACGTACACAAGAAATCTTCCTGAACCAGAATTCTACCCTACCTTGCCCAGTCCTCCTTCCTCAAGCAAAATCGGTCGAGAACTGAAAGGCCGGTTCGGGATTAAGGGGACATCTCCTTCCCCTCCCGAACCGGCCGGATTTCTTAAAAGCCTCCTCACCCGGTCTCCCCCCTCAGATGAACAGGTTTACCTGCCCGGTCGAGGCTGCGCCCAGGTACATCGCCACGCCCCCCTCTTCGACCCCTTCGATCAGTTCCTCGCGCTTGATCCCCATCAGGTCCATGGACATCGAACAAACCACCAGCCGGGCGCCGCCCTGCCGGGCCGACTGGATCAGATCGCCCAGAGCGGGAACCTTCTTCTGGCGCATGATCCCCTTGATCATCGCCAGTCCCATGCCCGCCATCTGCATTTTCGACAACGCCAGTTTCTCCGGTCCGCGCGGCATCATCCACCCGAACATTTTCTCCACGAGCGTTTTTCGAACCGGGGGCGGATTGTCGCGCCGCAGGATATTGATTCCCCAGAAGGTGAAAAATAACGTCGGCTTGAGCCCCATCGCCACCGCCCCGTTGGCAATGATGAACGCCGCCACCGCCCGGTCGAAGTCGTTGCTGAAAACCACAATCGTCATCCCCTTCGATACGGAAGGCGAAACGGAACAGGCCGCCGGAACCGATCCGGAAGCCGTCGCCGCTTTCCGCACCACCGACCGGTTTCCCCCACCGTTCATCGGGCTCACCTCGACCAGCGTGTGACCGGTCGTCCGGCACCAGGCGGGCAGATCGCTACAGAACGCCGTGTCGGATGTCAGAATCTCCACCGACTCTCCCACCTGAAGACTGTCCACCGCTTCCTTGAGGGCCAGAATGGGCCCGGGGCATTGCAGTCCGCGCGCGTCCACCCGTTTCGCCACGGG
>DAOPYU010000061.1:12151-14836 GCA_035353095.1 Candidatus Sumerlaeota bacterium
CAGTACACCAGAATCTCCCGGTCGCGCGGGATTTCATCCAGATGGCTGCGCAGTTCGTCCACCGAAATGTTGTGCGCGCCGGGAATCGCCCCGGCGGCCACCTCGGCACCCGTCCGCACATCGAGCAGCCACTGGTGCGGCTGCGGGTCCGAGACCTCCTCGACATGGCAAACCTTCATGTCGCCCCGCAACACGTTCGCCGCCACGAACGCCGCAAAATTCACCGGGTCCTTGGCCGACCCGTACGGCGGCGCATAGGATAGTTCCGTCTCCTCGAGGTCGAAAACCGTCATGCCGGACTGGATCGCCGTGGCGAGCACGTCAATCCGCTTGTCCACGCCCCGGGCGCCGACCGCCTGCGCCCCCAATACCCGACCATCCGTGGGGTCGAAGAGCAGTTTCAGACTGAACTGGGTCGCGCCGGGATAGTACCCCGCGTGGTGAGCTGGATGGACATAGATTTTCTCATAGGTCCGCCCCTGCCGTTTCAAGACTTTCTCGCTCGAACCGGTCAGGGCGATCGCCAGACCGAAAACTTTGCAGATGGCCGTGCCCTGTGTCCCCCGCCACGGGCGCGGATGCCCGAACAGGTGGTCCGCCACCAGGCGTCCCTGCCGGTTCGCCGGACCCGCCAGCGGTAACAGCGCCGCGCCCCCTCCCACAAAATCCCGCGTCTCGATCGCGTCGCCCACCGCATAGATCGCCGGGTCGGAGGTGCGCAGGTACTCGTCCACCGCGATGCCGCCCAGCGCCCCGATCTTCAGTCCCGCCTCGCGCGCCAGCCGCACCTCGGGCTTGACGCCAATCGCCAGAATCGCCAGTTCGCAGGTCAGCGTGTCACCCGTGCTGAGTTGTACCTCCAGGCCATTCTCAGTTTCCTGAAAGGCGGAGACCGATGTTTCCAGCCGCAGGTTCACCCCGTGGCGTTGCAGTTCATCGTGGAGCGGCGCAGCCATTTCCGCATCCGCCGGCCCCATGACCTGCGGCGCCAGCTCGACCAGCGCCACCTTCAGGCCCCGCTCGCAAAGCGCTTCGGCCATTTCCAGGCCAATATACCCGCCCCCGACCACCACCGCCGACCGGGTGGACGATTCGCCGAGAATGGACAATATGCCGTCCATGTCTTCCATGTTGCGCAACGTGCAGACCCGCGCACTTTCCACACCGGGGATCGGCGGGCGCACCGGTTCGGCGCCCGGGCTCAGCGCCAGCGCGTCGTACGACTCTGTGTACTCGCGCCCGGTTGCCCGGTCGCGCACCCCCACCTGATGGTTTTCCCGATCTATCCGGATCACTTCGTGACGGACCCGGACATCGAGCCGGAACATCTTTTTCAGCCGCTCGGGCGTCTGGACCAGCAGGCGGTCGCGCTGTTCGATCACCCCGCCGATGTGGTACGGCAACCCGCAGTTGGCGAACGAGACATACGGCCCCCGTTCGAGCAGGACGATCTCCGCTTCCTCATTCAGACGCCGCGCCCGCGCCGCACAGGACGCCCCGCCCGCCACTCCTCCCACCACCACTAGTTTGTGTATGGACATGTGTTTCCCCTTTCTCTCGGCCTTCCCAAACGGGATTCTCACTCCGTTGTTCGATCCCGCCCTTTCGCGTCATGCGCGTTCGGCGCTCTCACCCCCGGAGGCGGCGCATCAGACATCCAGCTCAGATCCCGTCACACAGGCACTCCGGATGCAATCGAGCATTTTCGGCAATTGCGGATTCACCACGCGGTAATAGACCTCCCGGCCCCGCCGCTGGCTGCCGAGCAAACCGTGCCCCAGCAGCAACCGCAGATGCCCGCACGTCTGGTGCTGCGATAGGCCGCACAGGCGCGCCACTTCGCAGACCGGGTGTTCGCCCGTCAGCAGAATTTCCACCATGCGCAGACGCGCCGGGTGCGCCATAATCCGGAAACACTCCGCGGCTTTCTCCAATTGTTCATACGGAATAGATTCTACCATATCCCACCTCGTGCCAGGCAAACTGAAAACGGGCCACTCCCGCCCCGCTCAGATATTTATATGTCGAGACGTCTCGATATGTCAATGGTTTTCTCGATCCCCCGCGTAACAGAAACCGCGGATACCCGGAAAAAACGCCTCCACCCTGGGGCGACGATCGAGTCGCGCCATTAGCGCTTCAACTGCGGTTGGGTACATCTCCCGAATTTGTGGGAAGAAGGGTTGTGAACAACCGGATCGCTGGGGGGTAAAAGCCCGAAGGGCTTATACATACGCTAGCCCAGGGCGAGCGTAGCGTCGCCCTGGGAAAAGCCGTCCATCTCGCGAACCCTGCAAGGGTTCAACATAGAACGCCCCCGAGGGGGAAGAGAGGAGATTCTGTTGACTGGGAAAATTCTATATGGAGAGAGCGAAAGGTCGAGATATGTTGTGCCCCTTCAGGGCACGGAGAGTGACGGCCCGGTTACCCAGGGCGGCGCTTCGCTTGCCCTGGGCTATCGTATGTGGAATCCCTTCAGGATTCTTTCTCTCCGGAACCTTCCGGTGTTCGTCTCAGGCGTTTCTATGCCGGACGGAGCCAAGCAACTTAAGTTTCAGTGAACCTTCTCACGAATTCGGGGGATGCACCCACTGCGGTTTTCAGGATCACCCCTGCCTTGACAAGACCGGTCCTTCACGGCTATGATCCCAGATAGACCGCAAGGTTTGGGGTATTCCGAAAAAT
>DAOPYU010000062.1:0-14705 GCA_035353095.1 Candidatus Sumerlaeota bacterium
TCTCTTATTCGATGTTCATGATCTGCTCACGGATCTTTTCGATCTCGTTCTTCATTTCCAGCACCGACCCGATAATGACCGTGTCGCGGGCCTTGCTGGCGATGGTGTTGGCCTCGCGCAGGAGTTCCTGACAAAGGAACTCCATCTGCCGCCCCTGGATTTTGTCGTCCTCGAGGCCGAGCATCTGGCGGAACGCCGCCAGGTGAGTATTGAGGCGCACGAGTTCCTCGCGCACGTCGGCCCGCTCGGCAAACATCAGGACTTCCGTCTCGAGCCGGACCTTGTCGAGTTCGACCGAGGCGAGCTTGGCCCACTCCTCGGCGCGTTTGTTCAGGCGGACCCGGTAGGCCTCGGTGACCTCGGGCTGGCGTTCCTCGACCCGCAGACGCAACTGTTCGAGCGCTTCGAGCCGTTCGAAAAACTCGAGTACGAGGGCGCGGCCTTCCCGCAGGCGCTCGGCCAGGAGTTCGTCGAGGGCCGCGTTGAGGGCCTGCTGGGCCTGATCGAGGAGTTCCGGGCTGTCAAAGAGGGAAAATTCCTTTTCCGCCACCCCGGGCAGGCCGAGCAGGAACTCGAAGGAAGGCCCGTCGGCATGGCCGAGCGACTGGGCCATCTCGCGCAGGTCGCGCTGGTAAACCTCCAAGGCCGGGCGGTTGAACCGTTGCAGAAAGGCCGTGCCTCCGGCGGGCGTCCAGCGCACCAGCACCTCGAGCTTGCCCCGTCCGACCCGATCCTTGACCGTCTTGAGCATGGGAATCTCGAGGGCGGAAAACTCCCGCGGCAGGTGAACGCGGGCATCCAGAAAACGGTGGTTGACCGCCTTGATTTCGACACAGAACACCCCCAGCGGGGTGGTGACCTCGGACCGTCCGAATCCGGTCATGCTGCGAATGGGGGACATGGGAAAGGCTTCTCCTCGAAGGGGAAAATGGGGGTGGATCCAGGAACCCGGACCGGAAAATCCTGCGGGGTTCCCATTCTGGCGATCTTCACGCGGCCCGCCGAAACGAACCGGACTTCAATCTAGCCGATTACCCGCCGAATTCGCAAGGTTTCTCCCGGGGGGCGGTTGTTTTTTTGGTAAACCGTTAGCCAACTTCTGCAAGTAGAACCGCGAAGCAATGCGGGAGTCAAGCGCCAACGGCGCGATCTATCGTAGCCTGGGGCATCCGCCCCAGGGACAGACCCGGTTGTTCTCACAAGGGCTGAAAGCCCGTTTTATCAAGGCGTTTCCCCCCCATCCCAATCGGGCGGGCCTTCAGCCCTTTTGAAAACGGGGACACCTTTCCTGGGGCGACGCTTCGCTTGCCCCAGGCTACGATGAATCCGCGCCGTTGGCGCTCAACTGCGGTTCCTGGCAACCGATGGCTTACTTTTTTTGAGGCTTGGGAAAAAATTCGGTTTTCTCCTTCGCGAGATCACCGGGCCACTTCCCCCTCCGGGCGGGCGACATTCTGCCCGGCCACGTAGGCGTCCCACCAGAGTTCCTTGAACAGCACCCGTCCGATACAGGCCAGCGGCACCGCCAGAATCATGCCCCCGATGCCGAACTGTCCCCCGATGACCAGCGCGGCCATGACCACCACCGGGTGCAGATTGCTCGACTTGCCCACGATGCGCGGCTGAAAGACCAGGCCGTCGAGCGTCTGAATCAGGACGAACACCCCAACCACCAGCCCCAGATGAAGCAGCCGGTCGGACCACGTGTCATGGGCCAGCAGGGCCCAGAGCACCGCCGGCATCGCGCCCATGGTCGGCCCCAGATAGGGGATGAAGTTGGCCGCCCCCGCCACGATCCCCACCAGCAGGGCGTATTTGTACATGCCGACGCAGGAGAGGCCGACGGTGGCCAGCAGGGCCACCAGACTGCACACCAGGATCTGCCCGCGCAGAAACCCGCCCACCGCCACGTCGAGTTTGTTGAGGATGTCGAGCGTGCGGTCCTCGATGCTGGGCGGCAGAATGTCGCGCAGCAAACCGGGGATGGCCCCAAAATCGAGGAGGTAATAGAACGCGATGATGAGGGCAAGAAACACCGAGGCGCAGAAACCCGTGACACCGGAGAAGACGGACCCGACCGCCTGCGCCACACCACCGACGGCCTGGAACCCCTTCTGAGTCAGGCCGGGCGCGGCGTTCGAGACCTTCTGCGCCAGGGCGCCCAGGTCCGTTTTCTCAAGCAGCGTTTTCAGGTCGAGATTCTGAAGGAAGTCCTTCGCTTTTTCCTGATAGAGGCGGAGGTCTTCTTCCCCCACCATCCCCTTGAGCGAGCCGGACGCGCGGTCAACGGCCTTCGGTCCGGCTTCCTTGACAAACTGGACCACGTTGCTGGTCTGCTGGTAGAGCACCGGCACCAGAAGCCCGAAGAAACCGGCTCCCAACAGGACGATCACCCCGCCCACGGCGATGATTCCGCCGATGCGGCCCAACCGGAACCGGCGCTGCACCAGGTTGACGATCGGATTGAACAGATACGCCACCACCAGGGCGATGAGAAACGGGGACAGAATGCGGATGAACCACTCGATGACGGGCCAGACCCGGACAATCGCCCAGAGCGAGGCCGCCGCGATCAGCATCCACCCGAGCACGAGGATCATCTTCTTGAGGTCGTGGTCCAGGTGCTTGAGGTCATGGTCGAGCGCCCGTTCCTCGATCGCCTCGGCCTCGAGGGGAGGCGCCGCCTTGTCGGAGGCGGAAACATCGTTCCGGGGTGTGGAGGAAGCAGGTTCGGATGGAGACGGATTTCGGGGACGTTTCGCGTGACCGGCCATTCAGATTCTCCTCGGAAATTTCGAACGCCTGTGTTCTCGGTATTGCCGATTTCTCCCGATGGGCAAGATCGTACCCCCAGACGCTACCGCACAACTCTCCCCGGTTTCCATGAATTTCTTTGAAGAAAGAGATCTTGCCGTTCGGATGATTTTCGAGGCTTGAACGTTTCCGTTGCGTTCTTTACGCGTCCTCGCCGCCCCAGCCCACGGGAGGAAAAAAATCGGGACTGGGCCGACACTGCGACCGCAGAAAATGCACCTCGGGCCGCAGCAGAACCCCGTGACGCGCCGCCACCGCCTCGCGCATGTGAACGATCAGACCCAGGATGTCGTCCGACGTGGCGCCGCCACGGTTGACAATGAAATTCGCGTGCTTGGCGCTGATCTGCGCCGCGCCGATCTGAAAGCCCTTCAGGCCCAGTTCGTCGAGCAGTTTTCCCGCCGGGGGAAACGGCGGCCCGGGGCTGCGGAACGTGCTGCCGAAGTTCGGCAGGTCGAGCGGGAACTTTTCCGAGCGATCCGTCATGACGGCGTCAAAATGGGCCAGCATGGACTGCGGGGTGTGTCCCAGCGCCTCGAGACGTTCGAGTCGGAATGCGGCGCGCAGCACGATCTGCGGCGTGTGCAACAGGTTCGACGTCCGGTATCCAAACCCCAGCGCCTCGCGCTCGTAGCGGTGAACCTCCCCGTCGAGCGTGAGGGTTTCCACCCATTGCAGCCGGTCGGCCACATACCCGCCGATGTTGGTACCCGCATTGATGACCACCGCCCCACCGATGGTGCCGGGCACCTCGGCCATGAAAGCCACCCCGCCCCATCCGCGCCGGGCGGCCTCGTGCGCCACCTCGCGCATGGCGGCTCCCCCGGGCGCCACCACCAGCCCCTCACGCCCCCACTCGAGCTGAGCGTCGCAACGGCGCATGTTGAGGATCAGGCCGTCGAAGCCATGCGAATCGGCAAAGACATTCGCGCCCCCGCCCAGCACGGCAAACTCGACCGAATAGCCGGTCTCCTGCGTGGCGAGACGCACCGCCTTCAGAATATCCGCCAGATCGGACGGGCGGACCGGGAAGGCCATCAGCCGGGCCGGCCCCCCGACCCGCACGGTGGTGTAATCCGCCAGCGGTTCCTCGAGGCGAACTTCGATCCCCAAGTCGGCAATGCGCTCCCTGAGATTCTCGACAAGGCTCTCTTCGGTCAAGTTCCGCCATTCCTTTCGTCCCGCCCGGCCTTCCGACCGGAGGTGTCTGCACTCTTCCAAACGGTTGGACTCCGCCGCGTTCCAGCGGTTCCCACTATAAGCTCGGGTCGGGCGGATTTCGAGAGAAAAGCGGGGGGAGGAACGCCGCCTTCCCGGGAACTCCTCATTGTCTATTCGATCTTTCGTTTTACCCACCTCCATCTTCGGGCATTCACCCAGAGAGGAAAACGGTTCTGAGGTGGCATGGGCGTCTCGCCCATGAAGAGGCTCCGGAACAAAAGCCTCGAAGTCCCCGACCCTGCCGACGAAAACGTCGGCCCTCACGGGCGGGACGCCCGTGCCACCTCTTTCTGACAAACGCGCCCGTGGGGTTGGAACCACCACGGGCGCGTCGCTATGTCGAGGGGAAGGATCGGCTGCTCTTTGCGACCGAACCGGCTCTTACTTGGCCGCCGTCGGCGGAGCCACCTGCATGGAAACCGCCGAACCGTTGGTCTTGACCGTCACGATCGCGCGGCGATTCTGGGCCATGTTCTCGGGCGTGTCATTGGGCGCGACATTGCGCGACTCGCCGAAGCTCATCGAGGCGACCTTGTCCGCCGGGAACCCGGCCTTGTCCACCAGGTAATGCACCAGGGCCAGAGCGCGCGCACCCCCCAGTTCCCAGTTGCTTTTCCACTTCGAGTACTTGATCGGCTGGCTGTCGGTGAAACCCTGCGCCACGATCTCGTTGTTGGCGTAGTCCTTCTTGATCATATCGGCGAGGCGCCCGACGATTTCCTCGCCCTGCGGCGTCAAGTTAGCCGAGCCGGGCGCGAAGAGCACCGCCTGACCCACGATGGCATACTGCGTGCCCTCGGCGGTCTTGGTGACATCAATGTCCTTGTCCTTTTTCGGTTCCACCGCCGGCTTGGGCGGTTCCGGCATGGCCGGTTTCTGCGCCACCGTCGAGACTTGTGTCTTGTCTTCGACGTAGGGTTTGACCCCCTCCGGTTCGTGTCCCATGACATAGCTGAACCCGCGCTGATGCGCCAGCCAGTGAACCGGACGCGTCACGGTGTACTCGAAGAACACACCGATGGGGTGGACGACGTAGGAAAAGACGCGCAGCGGGTGATCGCTGTCGTTTCGGTCGTATTCGTGCGCGGAGGCGGAACCGGCAACGAGGGTGAGGAATGCTGCCGATACCAGAACTAGAACGATGCGTTTCATGAGCGGGAAATCCTCCTTTTGCGGCTGATCGGGAATCTTTTTAATGACTGCGGCCCCTCATGCTATATAGCAGAAGAGGCCGCAGGCGTCAACAGGAATGCAAAACGCGTTTAAGAAAAACACCATCCGTCAGACGTTGTTGAAATTGTTGATGTCGTCCGTGTCCAGACCGCGCTCGGGCGAGGCCGAGGTGCTGCCGTTCGGCCCGACCGAATAAATCTGCACCGTCGTGGGGTTGTAATACCCGGTAAAGGGCGTATTGACCTGCTTGGTCGCCTCGGGGGCGGTTGCATAATCCGTACAGCGCACATAGTTGTAGGGGCGTCCCCACGGGTCCTTGAGACTGACGTTGGCGGGGTCGGTCGCGCTGGTCACCGGTCCGCCCGTGGCGGTGTCCATCAGTTCATTCTGCTCGACGTTGATGTAGGGCCCGGTCCAGCGCGTACTCGACGGGTTGAGCGGGTCGTTGTTCATGGATCGCATGAGCGCCAGTATCAGGTACCCACAGCCGGGATTGGTGGTTGTGGTGCCCGAGGTGGCGACCCCGCTGCTCTTCGAGTAGCTGGGCGGGAAGACCCCCAGGTCCACTTCGTAACGCGTGACCGCCAGTTCGAGTTCCTTGATGCGCAGTTTGGCTTTGACGATCTCGGCCTGGCGCACATGGTTGGTATAGATTCCCAGACTGATGGACGTCAGAATGGAGATTATGACCAGAACGATCGTCAGTTCGATAATCGTAACGCCGCGGGATGTGCCTGTCTTCATATGGAACCTGTCCTTCACTGATGATTTGGTTCGCGTCCGCGCCACCGCCCCGGGTGGCGGGGTTTTCACTCCCGGCTCACCTTGCCCGCCGGGCCCGGGCGCTCAACGCTGGCGGAACGCGTTGAAGCTGCGCTGGGTGTAGTTGCCGCCGAACGTGATGTAGAGATCGTCGCCCAATTTGTTGTCAATTTCATACTGAGTATCGGGCCGCTGATCCGGCCCCCAACTCACGAGGGCGTAGCGGTCGAAGCGCATGAACCGCTGATCCTGCCCGCCCGACCGGAGTTCGTTGGTGAAGATGGTACCGTTCCCCCACTCGGTCGGGTCCACGGTTTCGCTCTGCGCCTGCGCACCACCCGCCACGCCGAGCGGGGTGTAGAGGCGGTAGGGCTGCCCCCACGGGTCGAGCGGGTAGTCGTAGCTGACATAGCGCTGCTGATCGGGCTGGATGTCGGGGTCCTCATACACGTGGCGGAACTCGACGAAGGGCCCGGCCCAGTTCTGGATCATGTCGGCGATGCGCGGCACGGTGATGTCGTTCAACGTGTTCTGCAGCCCCCCCGCCTGCTCCGACACGGGCCGCATGGGGTCAATCAGATACAGCTGCGAAGGGTTGAATTCGGTGTGAATCGAGTCCACCACCGTCAGCCCGGCCGGCAATTCGTTCTGGTACATATTCTGGTCGTCGAGCACCTGAAGGGGCACATAGTAACCGTGGATGGCGGCACAGGCTTCGAGGCCATCCACCAGCTGGCGCATGTCCTCCTGCGCCGCGACCACCCGCGCCTGGCGCGAGCGGTTCACCGCCACCGGCACGATGAGCGTGGTCAGAATTCCGATAATGGCCACCACCACAATAAGTTCCGTCAGGGTCACACCCCGGCGAAGCGATCTGCGTATCCACCCAGAAACAAACATCTGAGACTACTCCTTTTCAGGATCTCCGGCTCCCACTGCCCGCAACCGGATTTTTGCCCTTACGGGCGCTTTGTTAAGCCTGCGTCAGCCGCCAAACTGCACGTACAGGTCGTCGCCCTTGCCGAGTTCGCCTTCCGTACCACCCGTTCCGTCGCCCGCCACGCCATTCGGCCCGAGACTCAGGATCGTCGGACGGGAAAATTTCGTGGCGTCCTTGCCAGCGTACGTCTGCGAGACCACCCCGGTCGGTTCCGACACCACCCCGGCCGGCGCATTGTCCGAAGCCGTTGTGGCTCTGGGATTTCCCCCAAGGATCAGGACATAATCGTTCCCCCACGGATCATCGGGAATCCCCGGCAGGTGCCCCTCCAGGAGGGTCGCAAACGCAGCGGCGGTTTTCACATCGTTCGTGACGGTGATATACGGCCCGAGCCACTTGGTGGCCGTGTCGCCCCCTGCCGCTGTGGTGTCAATTCCGAACAGCCGCTGGTATGTGGCATTCGCAACGGCTGCACTGGTGAAACTCATCACTTTCTGATTCTTCAACGTGATAAACAGACTGACCGACGGACTGACCGTGAAGACGGTATTGAGAGTCTCGTCGCCGATCCCGTCGCGGGTGTCGGTCGCCCCGAAGCCGATTCCGTCACCAGTTGCAGTGTCATCGAGCGCGAAGAGGCGCAGGTAGTAGTTGAGGTCGGTGGCGGCGCGCTCCTCGGCGTCGGCCAGACGGCGCAGTTCATCCTGGCAGGCGGCGATGCGCGCCTGCTCGGCCCGGCGGCCCACGGCCGGCACCAGCATCACGGTGAGCACCGAAATAATGATGAGGGCGATGAGCAGTTCCACCAGATTGAACCCGGCACGGCGGGCAAAACGCGATTTCGGATAAGCATTGCGGCTCATAACGCGGTCTCTCCTGTGTTTCTTATCTCTCCGCGCCCCCCCCACGTGGGTTGGCCGGATTTACATGCTGGCAAACCGCCCAGCATCTCACGTCTTCCTAGAATTCGAATTTCAGATCGTCATACCCTTCGTGACCCAGTTCGCCGGAGCCCGAAATATTGTACTTGGTCCACGGTCGGAAATCCGCCGCGTTTGCCCCCGTAGTCGCGGCGCCCGGCCGACCATCGGGCCCCAGGCTGTAAACCGCCCGAATCTCGAAAGCTTCCGTCGTATTGTTCACCGTTCCTTTCAGGAAAGAAACGATGTAGGGATTGCCCCACGGGTCGAGCGGATAGTGAAGATCCCGATCCGTCGTGGTGTTGATAGACGTGAAAATTGGTCCAGCAGTCGAAATCAGAGGCGCAAAAGTGGCATACATTTGATCCATCGTGAGGGAATTGCTGAAAAAGATGTAGGGCCCGGCCCACTTGGAAAGAAAGGTGGGCGTGTTGTCCGTATGCTGCAGCCAGTTGCCAGCCGTATCTCGAATGATCCAAGAAGTGGGAGGATTCACACTCTCGTAGCACTGCAGAGGGTAATAACACCGGGTCTCGGCAAAACTGACCGAAATAATATTGGCCAGCGTCTTGAGGTCGGCCATGGCCGCGGTTTTGCGCGAATCCTCGACCCGCACCCGCAGCTGCTGCACCAGGATCAGCGACAGGATCGCCATGATGGAAGCCACGGCCACCAGTTCAATCAAGCTAAAGGCGGAACGGTATTTGGCGTTGCGAAGCATGGTACTCGGTCCTCGACTCCGTTTGGTATCTTTTCCCCAGGCGCTCACCAGGCCGCAGGGCCACGCCTGACACACTGGGCTTTCATTCACCGGCTGCGCAATTTAGCGCATCGGCTGAAAAATATCGTCCGACCCGACGTCCATGATCCCGACGATCCCGGATCCCGGCGAATAGCCAAAATCCGTGGACAGCGCGCTCGTGCGGGCCGAATTGATTTCCGTGCTGCGCAACGCGGTGAAGGGGTCTGTCGAGGTGGCCGGACGGCGGAAAAGCCCATAGTCATCCAAGATTTTTTCCGCCGTCACGCCCGCCGGCAACTTGCCGTCCGCCGTTCCGCCCGGGTAGCCGTTGGGGCCGTAGCTGACGACCAGGGCCTTGTAGGTCGGATTGTCGAACGGACCGGAAATCCAGCTGTACTGGGCGCCCGTCTTTGATGAGGTCACCACCCCGGGTCCGGCCATGGCTTGGTTGTCCACAATCTTGATGAGATAGACCACATAGGGATTGCCCCACGGGTCGGCGGGCCACTTGATCGGGTTGTGACTCGACGAAAGCCCGGGGATGGACATCTTGCACAGGTACCCGACGCTTCCGCCCGGCGCCATGCTGGCGCGCTCGGCGCCGAAAGAGAGGTAGCTGCCCCCCTTGCCCCACTCGGTGTAAATCGTGCCGATCTTGCTCGTCAGCAGCGCATCGGGAAAGCCCATCGTGTCGAGCGACGGGGGCAGCACCGTGGGCGAACCCGACGCCAGTTTGAGTTCCGGAACCGTGAAGTTGAGATAGCCGACGCGCGGATAAAACCCGACGTCGAACTGCGCGGTCGTCAGCGCATTGGCCACGGAGCGGGCGTCGGCAAAAGTTGCCTTGCGCTCGGCCTGTTCCATCTGCTGACGAACATTGGTGATCAGTATCGAGGAGAGGATGGCGAGAATGGCGCAGATCACGAGAATTTCAATCAGCGTAAAACCGCTGGAACTGCGCCCCGGGTGCCGAGAGAACATGGCACGTCTCCTGATCGTGAGATGCCCGCCCCGCCGGGCCAGCCGGCCCGACCGAGGGGTTTCGGCGGGAGGATCACTGCTTGACCATACAAAACCCCTCTACCATGTACTTTATCTTTTTTGCAGCCGAATGTCAAGAAGAAATCAAAAAATCTGCATCCAACCCGGGCTCGCCCGACCCAGAATACCACAACCCGGGTGCAGTGTTTCTATTTATTTTCTGGGTTGTTTCCATCCGGCGGACTGAAACACGCCGAAACCGATGGCCAGGGAAACCGCCTCGGAAACCGGAAGGAGAAAACGGCCAAAGGAAAACGCGCGCAGGCACAGGGACACACACACACTGTCCCGCAGGCGCCCGATCTACCGGTTCTCGGCCTCCGCGCGCCTGCATGTTCTCTTCGGTCCCGATCGGCCTTCCGAGGTGATCGCGGGAGCGCACAGACGCGCGGATTGTCCATTTTATGCCGATTCCCGGCATCGCCACGCAAAAAACCCGGACGCCTTCCGCGCGCAGAACCCCTCCCGCGCGCACCTCTCCCCGTCAACGCCTCTGCGGGAGACGGCGCCTCCCGGAAAGAGCGTGCGGGTCTGACGCCTCCCCCACACATAACCCTCGCCCCCACAAACCCAGACCGAACGCCCCCCTCTTCTTTTCTTCATCTATAACCGGCCCCGCCCTCCCGCCCATGTCAAGTCCTTCTTGCGTTTTTGATTATTCATTTCCGGTTTTGATTCGAACCGCCCCCGGAAAACGCGCCCTCCGAATTTTTTGCGAAAACGGAGGGCACGCATCGGGAACGCTCACAATCCTCCATTTCCGGGCAAAAATAACTTCCACTCCCGGAAGGGGAGTTCCGGGAAGCCCGGGACGGCGTCGGTGGCAAGGGCGATTCGGATGGAGAGCGCCAACGGCGCGACCTGGACCCGCCTGGAACATCGCCCCATGGAAACCGACTGGTTATTCAGGCAACGGCTGAAAGCCCGGACTATTCGGACGTTTTGGAAGAAATCACACGAAGACACAAAGTCACGAAGAACCCCCTCTCAACCCGAAAACCGCCGTTGAGAACAGAAAACGAGTCTTTTGTCTTGTCTTATGGCGCGAAAACGGTTTTGGGTTCCCTCTCCTTTGGGGTGAGGGATTTGACCACGCCAATCGGGAGATTGGCGCTCCCGGGAACCGCTTTCTTCCCCTGAAAATGGGCATTTATGGGAGGGCGGGCGTCTCGCCCGCCTGAAAGAAGACCGGGCGATAGACGTTCAACTGCGGTTTTCAGGTGGAACCTTTTTCAGGCGAACGGGAGTTCTGTCAGGATGTTGAAGAGGTTTCGAAAGACAAGACGGCACGGAAATGAAGGGGGGACCGGGATTCCCGCCCCCCCCTACGCGTTCAATTCGCGTGCTGGAACTGCCACTTGAGCACCACCGCCCCGAGACCCGGCACCTGATGGATCAGCGCCCGGCAGGCCTGACGGCTGGTTCGGGTCGTTTCTTCCCGATTGGCCCGGGCGGCGGTTTCGTCGCGATTGGTCCGGACGGTTTCATCAAGCGCCCCGTCACGATTGCTCGACGTGACAATAAACGCGGTCGAGTTGACCGAAACGAACGGCAGGACCCGCAACAACGCCTCGAGGCGCTGCACCGACCCCACCCCCTTCCACACTTCCGGCGCACCCGCGAAATCGGCAAACGACCGGAACGCCTCGCTCGCCGCTCCCTCCTGGCCGGGCGTGGCGCCCTTGCGGGCGCGCGCCTGAAGCGCCACGATGCGCGCGGCCAGCTCGGCGTCGAGTCCCGGCAGGGCCTGAAGCACGGCGGCGGGCGCGGTGTTCAGGTTGATCTTGCCATAGGAAACGGGGGGTTGGATCTCGGTGTCGGCCTGCGGGCCGATCAGGTCTTCGGTGTTCAGGCCGGGCTGGTTCTCCGGCACCGCCGCCGTGTCGGTCTGCGACGGCTGCGACTTTGAAGCGTCCTGTTTCGGAGTCGCCGCGGGGGAATGGGACGCGGCAGAGACGGGGGGGGCCGATTGCGACTCAGCCGTGTTGGCCTGCGGCATCCGCCACGAGCGCAGCTGACCTTCGTCATCGAACGCATCGGGCGCGGAGGAGGTCCGGAAGCAATCGAGAAGGTACGGCCCCAGGGCATCGTTTCCCTCGATCAGGGGGAACATTTTCTGGTTCTGCGTTTCCTGGGCGCCCGCCTCGGAGAAGAAGACGGGAACCGCCAGGAGTTCCCCCACCGACTGGAACGGCTGGTCCATCCGGGTCTTCAAGACGCCCCAGCAGGCGGCGTCGTACGTCTCATCCGGCTCGCGGGTGTTATCCACAAAAGGGGTCGCCGGCCCGAGCGCGCCGATGTGCGAGAAAGGCGTGGTCTTGCGGTAACCGCGGTTCTGCCCCGTGAAGGCGCCGCTGTGGAAGGTCAGGTAATCAATCAGGTGGCCCCCCTGGTCGCGCAGGCTCACCCGGCCGATGCTGCCGACGTTGTCCTGGAGGTTGAGCGCGGGCACCTCGAGCACCTGCTCCGTGGTCCCGTTGGGCAGACGGTGGAAAACGTCGTAGAAACTGCCCATGCCCGTCTGGTTCGTCTCGGGCTTGGAGTCCTGGTCGTTCTTCAGGTCGTTGGTGACAATCAGAAAACCGTTGGCGGGCAACGTGCCGGTGAGGGCATGGGCGCCGGTGCCCCAGTCCAGCTGCCACCCCCCCAGATTGATGGAGCGGTCCGTGGGGTTGTGCAGTTCGATGTACTGCCCATCGGCGCCATCCTCGGGCACGCACATGACCTCGGAACAAACCTCCGAGATGCGCACGGTACGCTCGTAACCGATGATGGGGAAAGAGCCCTTGACATCGTCCGCGACGGTGGGGACGGAGTCGGCGTCGCGGCGGTCCACGATATTGACGGCCATCTGGCGCAGCAGGTTTTCATCCGCCTTGGGCAGGGCGATCTTGAGCGCCCGGTAGATCTGCTCGTCGGTCGCCTCATTGACCGGCACGCGGAAATAGGCCGTGCCCGACGGCGCCCACCAGATGTCCAGGCTGCTCGAGAAGGTCGTGAGGTACGGCGCAATGGCCTCGAACTCGGCATCCGACATGTTGGTGACACGCTTGAGATCGCTGAGGCGGTCAAAAACCTGATGGCTGCCGGGCAGCGTATCGGCGGCTGCGGACGCCGTCTGTTCTTTTGACTCATGCGTCCAATTCGGATTCTGGGTCGGCAGGAAACCCGACGCATCGGCCTGAGCGGTCCGGGCGGCGCTTCGGGAAGCATGCTGCTGCGGGCGGGCGGCCTTTTTTTGCAGGTCACGCGCCTCGTACTCCCCCTCGCGCGGGGCGTAGTACTGGTGGATGGCGCTGGCGAGCGAGGGCGCCCGATTTGCACTGAGATGGGCGGCGGAAAGGCGCTCGGTCAGGAAACGCTCGAGAATCTCGACCGGCAGCCCGCCGGGAACACTCGGAACCTGTCCGGCGGCCAGTCGGGTCTGCGCGGCCTCGTCGCGCAGGGAGCGAGACCCCGCAGGGCCCGACTGGCGGGGATCGCCCGAGTTCGTTTGCGTATGGACGTCTGGAGACGCCGACGAGGCGGCGTTTTCAGCCAGCGTTTCAGTTGCCCGGATGGCCAGGGCGTTGATGTTGAAAAGCGCGCTCTGGTCTTCCGCCTGCGTGTTGGCCAGGCCGGTCTGTTCGTTACGCACAAAACCCTTCTGGCTCTGGACCGCCGCCTGCTTGTCGGCAGAGGTTTTGTCGGGGGTGGGAGTGGGAGTCGGCGCTGTCGTGGTCTGAACCGACTCGGACGCGGCGGCCGAACGGGCGCTGCCCACCGTATTCAGACCGACGGCGAGGCGGGTGGCCGTAACCGGAATGCCGGTAACGGCGGCCATGCGGGCCTGAACGCGCAGGGCGGCGTTGGCGGTCGCCTGGACTTCCAGCTTTGAGACGTAGCTGAGCGTCGTGGCCATGAGAAACAGAAGCGCCAGCAACGCCAGCACGAGCAACAGGGTGGAACCGCGTCGGCGGCCCCATCCGCCCGGCATACCGGAACAGCGGGGGCGAACAACGGCCCGAAACCAGGAAAGCAGGGGTCTTGCAGACATGGCGTTCCCCTCACACACGGGTTAATTGGCGCTTCGCGGAAAACGAGGCGATTGGATTACGCGCTCGACATCCACAATCGTGCGCATGGTGACAGTTTCCACCGGCTCGCCGGCTGTGTAACTGGCCGGCGGTTTGGGGTCCGCATGGACCGTTATCTCCACCAGCACGGCCGCGGGCACCAGGAACCGCGGGTTGACCGTTCCCTTGAGCGTCCCCTCCGAATCCCACGTCTCGAGCCAGCGCTGCTGGCTGGGAACCACGTTCGGGTCCCAGTAGAGACAATTGAACGACAGGACGTTGTAGGCGAGGGGCGCCGAACTGGACGTGGCCACCGCGCCGTTCTTCATCCGCACCGCCGAGCGCACCAGAACATCGGGCAACCCGTCATACGTGCGCACGGTGTACTGAACGTCTTCATAGTCGTAGTTCGTGTCATCGTACGGATAGCGGGGATTGGCGGGCGGGTTGATGCGGAACTTCAGCGCGTCGCGGTTGAAGACACAGTCCTCATCCACTCCGGCATCGCCGAAGTCCGCCTTGCCGACATAATGGGTCCGTTCGGTGAAGGTGGTGGCGACCACCTGCCGGTCGCTGGCAACCGACCAGTCCCCGTCGTTGTCGAGCCCGTCGGGCTTCTCCTCGTCGGTGCGGCCATCGCCGTCGTTGTCAATCCCATCGCCGTAGCTCAACGGGTGATTCTCGGCCTTGAATCGGGCGTTGGCCGGCCCGGTCAGGGCCTTGAGATCGCCCGAGATCGTTTCAAGGGCGGCGCGGGCATTGGCCGTCGCCTCGATCTGGCGTCGCGAGTCGTTCGACGCGCGCTGGATCATGACAAAGGTCGTCACGATAACCAGCACCAGAATACTGGCAACGGCGAGAGCCACCAGCAGCTCAACCAGACTCACCCCCTGCCTCGTCCTCGAAGCGCAGCGGGTCTGAGGGAAGCGCGTGTGCAAGCGAAGGGTCATCATCGGTCAAACGCCAATTCGTAGAGGACTTCCTGCTGAGGCCGAAAGGCCTGATTGTACCGGACTATGACACGGGCCACCCGCTTG